>NZ_CALRUC010000041.1:0-32380 GCF_943371255.1 Ferrovibrio terrae
CCGGCATGGGTCGCCTGCATCGCCGGCTCCAGTTCGGCCTGGGCAAAGGCGCGCAGCTCAGTGAGCAGGCCCGCCGCATCATCGCCGGGCACGGTGCGCAGCTCGAACAGCAGCTCGGCCACCGCCGGCACCACATTCAGCGCCGTACCGCCGCGCAGGACGCCGACATGGGCTGTCGAATAGGGAATGTCGAACAGCTCGTCGCGCCGGCCGGATGCTTTCAGGCGCCGGCCGAGTGCCTGTACCGCGCCGGCAAAGGCCGCGGCATATTCGACCGCATTGACGCTGCAGGGCGCCAACGAGGAATGGCCGCCGAGCCCGGTCACCGTGACCCGGGTGTTGCTTTTGCCCTTGTGGCCGATCACCACATCCATGCCGGTCGGTTCGCCGACAAAGCAGCCGGCAAACCGGCGTTCCGACGCGGTCAGCCGCGCGAGCAAATGCCGCACGCCGACGCAGCCGACTTCCTCGTCATAGGAGAAAGCAAGATGCAGCGGCCGGCTGAGCCGGATTGCGCTCATCACCTGCGCCCTGGACAGGCAGACGGCGAGGAAGCCCTTCATGTCGGTGGTGCCACGCCCGTAGAGCCGGCCGTCTTCCCGACGCAGCCGGAACGGATCGGAGGACCAGCTCTGGTCATCGACCGGCACGGTATCGGTATGGCCCGACAAGATATAACCGGGCGGACCCTCCGGGCCGATCGAGGCGATCAGATTGGCCTTGGTGCCATCATCATTTGCAACCTGCTCGATGCGGAATCCGAGTCCCTGCAGGTAATCGCCGATCCAGGTCATCAGCGGCAGGTTGGATTTCGCGCTGGTGGTATCGAAGGCCACCAGTCGCGACAGGATATCCAGTGTTGTGTGCAAAGACATATGACGCGTCAGTTCGCCGTGGCGCCGGTGGCTTTCACAATCGGCGCCCACTTGGCCTGCTCGGTGGCCAGCAGCTTCGCCGTTGCCTCAGACCCGCCCGCCACAACGGTGGCGCTGAGATCGGACAGGCGTTCCTTCAGCGCCGGATCGCCCAGCGCCTCGACGGCCGCCTGGTTGATCTTTGCGACGATCGCGGCCGGTGTTTTCGCCGGTGCCAGCAGAGCAACCCAGCTGTAGCCGATGAAATCCGGCAAGCCGACCTCAGGCGCCGAGGGCACATCCGGCAACTGCGGGATGCGTTGCTCGCTCGACACCAGTAGCGCCTTCACCGCGCCGGAACGGATATGGCCCAGCGAGGTTGGCACATTGTCGATCATCAGTTGCACCTGGCCACCGATCAGATCCTGCATCGCCGGCCCGGCGCCACGATAGGGCACATGGGCAATATCCACTTTGAGCAGGTTGGCAAACCAGTGACCCTGCAGATGACCGATGCTGCCATTGCCCGGCGAGGCATAGCTGGCCTTGGCGGCATTGGCCGCCACCCAGGTCTTGAAATCCGCCATCTTCGCCGGCACCGAGGGATGCACCACCAGAACATTCGGCACATTGACCAGATGGGTGACCGGCGCAAAATCCTGCTTCACATCGAAGGGCAGCTTGGCATACAGCGCCGGATTGATCGCATGCGTAGACACTGTAGCCGCCAGGATCGTGTAGCCATCCGGCTCGGCCTTGGCCACCGCATCGGACCCGATGATACCGCCACCGCCGGTACGGTTTTCGACGATCACCTGCTGGCCGATGGTTTTGGTCATGCCCTGTGCCACCAGACGCGCCACCACATCGGTCGAGCCGCCGGCCGCAAAGGGCACCACGATCTTGACCGGACGCGACGGATAGGCCTGTGCCAGAGCAGTGTCTGTCATGGTCACTGCAAGGGTGGCGGCCAGAGCAGCCGCAATCGTCAGTCCGGATTTGCGCATCATCATTGTGTCTCCCCATCGGTCAGATGCGGAAACGATGCCGAAGCCGCCGGACAGCGTCCAATCGCGACTTGCTATAGGGGTATTTGCCCGGCGAATAGACGCTCAGCCGAGGCGGTGACGTCCGACCTGATCGAGCGCGACTTTGCGCAGGGCGGCAACGAAGGCGGCGAGCGCCTTGGTCGGCGGCCGATGCGCCTTGAGGATGCCGAAACTGTTCGGCACCGTGGGCTCGAAACGCCGCAGCACCAGATCGGGCGATTCATATTCGCTCGCCATGAAGGCATTGATGAGCGCCACACCCAGCCCGGCGGCACTGCAGCCGCAGGCGGCTGCCGAGGTACCGGTCTCGATGCGGATATTCGGCACGACACCGCTGGCTTCAAACACCTTGTCGAGGCGAATGCGCGCCGGGTATTTGCGGGCAATGGTGATCAGCGGCTCGTCCTTCAGATCGGCCGGGCCGATGGTCTTGCGCCGGGCCAGCCGGTGGCGTTTGGGCAGCACGCAGACTGTGGGTACATCGATCAGTGGCACAACGTCGACACCAGGGTGACTGACCGGCAACAGCGACACGGCAAGGTCGGCCTGATCGCCGGCAATCAGTTCGGCGGCATAATCCGTTGTCCGCATGTCGATGACGATGCGCAGCGCCGGATACTGCCGGGCAAAGACGGCAATCGCCGCCGGCGTGAATTTCGCCGACAGGCTGGGCGAGATCACCAGCCGGATCGGCCGGGTTTCCGACTGGCCCATGCGGCCGGTGAAATCGGACAACTGCTGCAGCCCGTCGAAGGCCCGTTCCACTTCATCCAGCAGCGCCCGCGCCTCGTCGGTCGGCACCAGACGGCTGCGCTCGCGCCGGAACAGCACCAGGCGCAAGCGGGCTTCCAACTCATTGATGAGCCGACTGACCGAAGGCTGCGACAGATTCAGCGCCTTGGCCGCACCGGTAGTGGTGCCAGCCATCATCACGGCCCGAAAGGCCATGAACTCACGCAGATTGAGCGGTGCGGCCATGTCCTGTCCCCCGGGGCTGTCGGCGTCTACCAATCCGGGCCAGGGCAGGACTTGTCAAGCCGATGCCCGCAACCACCGTACGGCGTCAGACCAGCAGCTCGCCCTTCAGCAGGCGGGGCAGGCGGCCGATGTCGCCCATGGCATGGCGCATGAACAGCTTCTTGAGCGGCCCGATGCGGTTGACCACGCCCAGGCCCAGGTCGCGGGCGAGCCGCAGCGGCGCGATATCGTTGGAGAACAGCCGGGTCAGGCCATCGGTGACGGCACCGAGCACGACATTGTCGACCCGGCGCCAGCGTTCGTAGCGATCCAGCACATCGACGCGGCCGATATCGAGACCAAGCCGGCGCGCCTCGACCACGGCTTCGGTGAGAGCGGCGATGTCGCGCAGGCCCAGATTGAGCCCCTGCCCGGCAATCGGATGGATGCCATGGGCCGCATCGCCGATCAGCGCCATGCGATGGCCGCTATAGCGGGTGGCCAGCATGAAACTGAGCGGATAGGACCAGCGCGGGCCAACCACGTCGCAGGCGCCATAGCCGGTGCCGAAGCGCTGGCGCATCTCGGCGGCGAAGCCCGCGTCATCCAGTGCCATGATGGCAGCGGCGCGTTCGGTCGGCTCGGTCCAGACCAGCGATGATCGATGCGCGCCTTGCGCATCGTCGGTCATCGGCAGGATGGCAAACGGCCCGGCCGGCAGGAAACGCTCCTGCGCCACGCCCTCATGCGGTAATGCGTGCTGCACGGTGCAGACGATACCGGTCTGGTCATAGGCCCAGTCGATGGTGCGGATGCCGGCATCGCGGCGGATGACGGACTGGCGGCCATCGGCACCGATCACCAGCCGGGCGCGGATCTGCCGGCCATTGGCCAGATCGAGCACCGCCGGCGCGCCGGAGCCCGGTTCGCCATAGCTGATCTGCCGCGCCGTCATCGGCGCGATGAGTTCCAGGTTCGGGGTATCGGCGATGGCCGCCTGCTGGGCCAGGCGCATGACCCGGTTCTCGACCAGATAGCCGAACGGGTCGCTGCCCAGATCGCTGTGGTCGTAATGCAGGAACAGCAGCGAGTCGCCATCCGACACCCGGATATCCCACATCGGCTGTGCCGCGCTGACATGGCGCCACAGGCCAATCGCTTCCAGCATGCGCTGGGAGGCCAGCGCGATGGCCGAAACCCGCCCATCGAAGCTGGCCGCCGTGGCCCTGGCCGGATCCTCGCGGTCAATGACAGCCACCGAAATGCCGTGCCGGGCCAAGGCGATGGCCTGGGTGAGCCCGTTCAGGCCGCCACCGATCACGGCAACGTCGAACAACTCGGCAGGGGCGGCAGCAGGGTCCGGTGTCATGGCCGGCATCCTCGGCACCTGCCCCGGCCTTGTCCAGCGCCGGGCCGGATTCGGCCGGGCAAAGAGACGTTTTGCCGCAATTTGCTTGGACGCGGGCCACGGCACGTACTAGCCTTTGAGCCATGCCGTTCAAGCCGCTGACCGCCCTGGTTCTGGCCTGGCTGACGGGCCTGCCGCTGGCCGCCCTGCCTCTCCAGGGACGGGCCGCAGAGCAGATGCCCGTCGATCTTGAATTGGTGCTCGCCGTCGACATTTCCGGCTCGATCGATGCCGATGAAGCCAAGCTGCAGCGCGAGGGCTATGCCCGCGCCCTGATCGACAAGGATGTGATCAAGGCAATCAGGGGCGGCATCCATGGCAAGATCGCCATCGCCTATTTCGACTGGTCTGACTCCTATGTGCAGAACGACGTTCTCGACTGGGCCCTGATCCATGACGAGGCCAGCGCGCAGGCGGTGTCACGTCGCCTGCTGGAACAGCAGACGCGCACGGCACGTCGCACCAGCATTTCCGGCGCTATCAACCACGCCATCCCCCGCTTCGGCAGTGGCCCCTACAAGGGCATGCGCAAGGTGCTGGATATCTCCGGCGACGGGCCGAACAACGATGGCGGCCCGATCGACCTGGCTCGCGACAAGGCACTGGCCGCCGGCATCGTCATCAACGGCCTGCCGATCATGAACGGCAAGGTGAACACCTGGGGTTTCCCCGTGCTGGAAGACCTCGACCGCTATTTCGAAGGCTGCGTGATCGGCGGCCCCGGCTCTTTCGTGGTGGTGGCCGAGGGCTTCGAC
Source organism: Ferrovibrio terrae (assembly GCF_943371255.1). Lineage (GTDB taxonomy): Bacteria > Pseudomonadota > Alphaproteobacteria > Ferrovibrionales > Ferrovibrionaceae > Ferrovibrio > Ferrovibrio terrae_B. The sequence continues at coordinate 5,024 of NZ_CALRUC010000041.1, forward strand.
ACTTTCCATGAGGCCGTGCGGCGCAAGCTGATCCTGGAGATCGCCACCGCGCCGACCGTGCCGCCGGCCTGGCAGCGGATCGGTCCCGCCGTGACCCACAAGGCCCAGTCGGGCTACCGCTATCCCAAGGGCTGCGATATCGGCGAGCGGCAGAGCCAGGAATTCTGGCGCCGCCGCTTTGACCAGTAGCCGGCAAAACCGCCCGGAAGCCTTCCCGGCCGGCCAAAATCCCGTCGAAGTCACCCGGCCACCGCTTGGCCTCGCCCGGTTTTTGCCGTATTTCCAAGCAATAAACCGACCGGATAGAAAACCATCCCGGCCCGAACCGATCTGACCCTTTCTTCGGAGTATCCCTGATGACCACGCGCCCCGGTCCGTTCGACCGCGCCGATTTCCCGTTCGCGCTCCGCCTTGTCACCGAAGCCGCTGCCGTTGCCGCCCATGCCTGGGTCGGCCGCAGCGCCAAGGAAGACGGCGATGGCGCCGCCGTCGAGGCGATGCGCAAGGCGCTCGGCGAGATCAACATCAATGCCGTGGTGATGATCGGCGAAGGCGAGAAGGACAATGCCCCGCTGCTGTATCGCGGCGAGCGCATCGGCAAGGGTGAGCCGGAGATCGAGATCGCCGTCGATCCGATCGAAGGCACCACCAACATGGCCAATGGCGTCGACAATTCGATGGCGGTGATGGCGCTGGCGCCGCGCGGCGCGATGTTCGATCTCGGCCCCAGTTTCTACATGGACAAGCTGGTGCTGCCGGCCGCCGCCAGGGGCAAGGTCGATCCGGCCTGGCCGGTGAAAAAGAAACTGGACGCCCTGGCTGCCGCGCTGCACAAGCCGGTATCAGAGCTGCGCATCTTCGTGCTGAACCGCAAGCGGCACCACGCGATGATCAAGGAGATCCATGACGCCGGCGCGCGTACCATGCTGCAGGAAAACGGCGATGTCGCCGGTGCCTTCATGGCAGTGCAGAAGAACAGCAGCGTCGATGCGCTATTCGGCACCGGCGGCTCGCCCGAAGGCATCATCACCGCGATCTTCGTGCGCGCCATGGGCGGCGAGTTCTTTGGCCGCGTCGATCCGCAGGGCGAGGAGGAAGCCGCCAAGGTGAAGGCCTTCGGCCTCGACAGCAGCAAATGGATGGCGGGCAGTGCGCTGGTGAAGAGTGACGATGCCGTATTCGTCGCCACCGGCATCAATTCCGGGCCGGTCTGCCGCGGCGTCACCATCGAACATGGCATCGCCTTCACCCACAGCGTGATCCTGATGGCCAAAACCGGCGCGCGCCACGATATCTCCAGCCGCTTCCCTGTCGCCTGAGCAACAGCAAGAGTCCCGCATGACGCTGCGCGAAGTCGCGATCAAGCCCTTCGACGGGCAGAAACCCGGCACCTCGGGCCTGCGCAAGAAGGTGACGGTTTTCCAGCAGCCCGGCTATCTGGAAGCCTTCGTGCAGGCGGTGTTCGACTCCGCACCCGAACTGCAGGGCGGCACGCTGGTGCTGGGCGGCGACGGTCGCTTCTTCAATCGTCCGGCCATCCAGACCATCCTGCGCATGGCCGCCGCCAATGGCATCGATCGCGTGCTGGTCGGCCAGCGCGGCATCCTCTCCACGCCGGCAGCCAGCGCAGTGATCCGCCATCATCGCGCGCGCGGCGGCCTGGTGCTGTCGGCCAGCCATAATCCGGGCGGCCCGGATGGCGATTTCGGCATCAAGTACAATATCGCCAATGGCGGCCCGGCACCGGAAGCTGTCACCGACGCGATCTTCCAACGCACGCAGACGATCACACGCTATCGCATCATTGAGACCGCCGCCGAGATCGACCTGGAAGCCATCGGCACCCACAAGATCGCCGGCATGACCGTCGCGGTGATCGATCCGGTCGAGGATTATGCCGCGCTGCTCGCGACGCTGTTTGATTTCGCGGCCATCCGCCGCCTGATCGCCGGGCCGGGTTTCCGCTTCCGCTTCGATGCCATGCATGCGGTGACCGGGCCTTACGCACGCCGCCTGCTGGTCGACATGCTGGGCGCGCCGGCCGCCAGTGTCATCAATGCCGAGCCGAAGGAAGATTTCGGCGGCGGCCATCCCGATCCCAATCCGGCCCATGCGCCGGAGCTGTACCAGGAAGTTGTCATCGATGGCCGGCTCGACTTTGCCGCTGCCTCCGATGGCGATGGCGACCGCAACATGATCCTGGGCAAGGGCATCGCGGTGACGCCCAGCGACAGCCTGGCCGTGCTGGCCGCCAACGCCACCCTGGTGCCGGGCTATGCCGGGGGTATCAGCGGCGTGGCGCGCTCGATGCCGACCAGCCGCGCGTCTGACGCCGTGGCAATTGCGCTGAAGATCGAAAGCTTCGAGACACCGACCGGCTGGAAATTCTTCGGCAACCTGCTGGATGCAGGCCGCATCACGCTCTGCGGCGAGGAAAGCTACGGCACCAGCTCGGATCATGTCCGAGAGAAGGATGGCCTCTGGGCCGTGCTGTTCTGGCTCAACCTGCTGGCAGCCAGACCCGGCGAAACTGTGCTGTCGATCCTGCAGGCGCACTGGCGCCGCTTCGGCCGGCACTATTACAGCCGCCATGACTACGAGGCCGTCGATGCCACACTGGCCGCGGCGGCGCTGGATCGCCTGCGCGCCGGCCTCGCCGCGCTGCCGGGTCATAAGATCGGCGCACTGACGATCACGGCCGCCGACGATTTTGCCTATCGCGACCCGGTGGATGGCAGTGAAAGCAAAGGCCAGGGCCTGCGGGTGATCTGTGGCGAGCAGGCCCGGGTGATCGCGCGCCTGTCCGGCACGGGCACTGAAGGCGCCACCGTGCGTTTGTATTTCGAGTTGTTCGAATCGGACCCGGCACGGCAGAATGACGATGTGCAGGCCCGATTGCAGCCACTGATCGATTTCGCCGAGGCCCAGACCGGCCTTCGCAAGGTCACTGGCCGTACCGCACCGGACGTGATCACCTGAACGAGTTGTAGTTTGAGCGTAGTGTAACGGAGGGTCCATGTCGCTGCCGCCGCCGATCGATCAGACGCCTGCCTGGCGCGCGCTTGCTGCCCATGCCACGGCCACGCGCAACCGGCATATGCGCGAGCAGTTCGCCAATGATCCGGCGCGCTTTGACAAACTGTCGTTCCGCTGCGGCAACCTCCTGCTCGACCTGTCGCGCCAGCGGATCGACAGCGAGACGGTAGAGCTGCTGCTCGACCTTGCCCGCGCCGCCGATGTGGAAGGCTGGCGCGACCGCATGCTGCGCGGCGAGCCGATCAACACCACGGAAAACCGTGCCGCCCTGCACACCGCGCTGCGCCTGCCGGCCGGTGGCAGCCTGACCGTGGATGGTGCCGACATCGCCGCCCTGGTGCAGGGTGAATTGCAGCGCATGGGCGAGATTATCGCCGCAGTGCGCGAGGGCACCTGGCGCGGCATCACCGAAAAGCCGTTCAAGAGCGTGGTGGCGATGGGGATCGGTGGCTCCGACCTGGGCCCGCGCATGGCGCTGGAGGCGCTGACCGCCGACAAGCTGCCCGGCATCGACATCCATTTCGTCAGCAATGTCGATGGCACCGACATTGCGCGTACGCTGGAGAAATGCGAGGCCGAAACCACGCTGTTCGTGATTGCCTCAAAGACTTTCACCACCCAGGAAACCATGACCAATGCCGAAACGGCGCGGTCGTGGCTGCAGGAAAAGCTCGGCCCCGGCATCATCGACTGGCCGCGGCATTTCCTTGGCCTGTCGGCCAATACCGGCGTGCCGAGCAAGTTCGGCATCCGGCCCGAACAGGTGCTGCAGTTCTGGGACTGGGTCGGCGGGCGCTATTCGCTGTGGTCGGCGATCGGTTTTCCCATCGCGCTCGGCATTGGCATGGACAAGTTCCGCGAAATGCTGGACGGCGCGCATGCCATGGACCGCCATTTCGCCACCACGCCGCTGAACGAGAACCTGCCGGTGCTGATGGCGCTGGCCGGGGTGTGGAACGTCAACTTCCTCGGCTCGCCGGCGCTCGCCGTGCTGCCCTATGACCAGGGCCTGTCCAAGCTGGCGCCGTATCTGCAGCAGGCGGACATGGAGAGCAACGGCAAGGGCGTCGACCGCTGGGGCCGGCCATTGGGCTATGCCACCGGACCCATCGTGTTCGGCGAGCCCGGCACCAATGGCCAGCATGCCTTCTACCAGCTGCTGCATCAGGGGCCGGAAGTCATCGCCTGCGATTTCATCGCGCCGCTGAAGAGCCGCTATCCGATCGGGCGCCACCACGACATGCTGCTGGCCAATGTCTTCGCCCAGGCCGAGGCGCTGATGCGTGGCCGCACCCGCGCCGAGGCCGAGGCTGAACTGCGCGCCGCCGGCGCCGATGATGCGACCGTTGCGCAACTGGCGCCGCACAAGGTGTTCCCGGGCAACTGGCCGAGCACCACCATCCTGCTGCCGCAGGTCGATCCCTACCACCTCGGCATGCTGATTGCGTTGTACGAGCACAAGATTTTCGTGCAGGGCGCGATCTGGGGCGTCAATTCCTTCGACCAGTGGGGCGTCGAACTGGGCAAGCAGCTGGCCAAGCCGATCCTGGAAGAGCTGACCGATGCTTCGGTACAGCATCCGCATGACAGCGCCACCAGCGGCCTGATTGCTCTGGCGCGCAGCCAGCCCCGGTCGTAATCTGGCCGCGCCGGTCGCGGTGGGGTGATCGGCAGGTCCGGGGCTATCATCATTTGAGAGTGCGGCCGCCATGAGCGAAGCCGATGCCGTGCGCCAAGACGCGGTCAAACAGGGTATGCGGGAAATCGATTTCGTCCTGCATTCCTCCTGGCGCCTGGGGAAAACCATTGTCGCCGGCTGGAGCCATGATGGCCGCCGGGCCAGTTTCTGTTTTTCCGAACCCTATATGGTACTCGGCAGCGCCGAAGAACTGCCGCGCCTGGTGCGCGGCCGGCGCCTGATGGAAGCCCCGGTCTTCGCCGAGACCTGCAAGATGCTGCGCGCCCGCCCGCTGACCATGGACCTGCCCTTCACCGTCGGCACCGGCAAGGGCGAGGTCAATCCGCTGCTGATCGAGAATCTGGTCAAGCGCTATACGATCAGCGCGACCGAGAGCCGCGCCGTGATCCTGTTCGATATCGTCAGCTTCTCCAAGCACACGCCGCTGGAGCAGGTGGCGCAGCTCTCCTCACTGGAATATTCGATCAACTCCGCCGCCAAACGGCTCAACCAGGTGGGCCTGCGCACCGAACTGGCGCGCTCGACCGTGGGCGACGGCTTCTATGTCTGGAATCGCGGCGAAGGCGTCGATGCCGATCTGCGCAGCTGGCTGGCACTGCTGCTGATCCTGGCCGACAATGCGCTGGCGCGGCAGAAGGGCAATGCGAAACTGGTGCCCACGTTACGTGCTGCCTTCAGCATCGGCAGCCATTTCTCCTACCACCAGGTGGAAGGCACCACACCGCGCGGCTTTGAATATATCGTCGGCGAGGTCACCATCACGCTGGCCCGCATCATCGCCAAGGCGCTGCCGGGCCAGATCCTGATCGGCCAGTTCCAGCGCGAACTCGGCGGCGTGGCCGGCACCAGCATCGAGACGCTGGGCTTCCTCGCGCGCGCCGAACAGGTGGCCAGCTCCCTGTCGGGACTGGAGGTCGGCCATGCCGCCCTGTTGGGCCTGCGCAGCATCACCACGACGCCCGGTGACAAGGCCGGTATCGCGGTCTACCGCATCGGCGACAAGCACGGCTATACCCATCAGGCCTTCAACACGCGGGTGACGGTGGAGCGCGAGAATTGCGACCCGTTGATGCTGGGCCGCACCGGCAGCGATCTGGCCGGCTTCGCCGCCGAGCCGGCCGCCTATGATGCGAAGGCCGCGCTGAAGCGTTAGGCCGAGGCCGTGACACCGCTGGCGCCGGCAAACAGCATACCTTCGACATCGCGGAGGAGAGACGGCATCAGGCCGGCATCTTTTCAATGGCAGCGAGGCCATCCTTCATCAGCTTGCCGGCAGCAGCACCGCCGCTGACCAGTTCCAGCATGCGCACTGCACCATACAGCTGCTGCCGCGCTGCGTCCTTGCCCAGTGCATTCAGCTTGCCTGACTTGATATCGGCGATCAGCGTGCTGCCGCCCTGCTCGATCTGGCCGCCCAGCTGCTTCAGCGTGTTGCCGACATCCTTGTCGGCGCCGATCTCGCCAGCGACGCGCGCAACCTTCTGGATCGCATAAACGCGATCCTCGGCCTGCAACTTCGCCGCGAAGATTGCTTCCTTCACTGCCGCTTCCTGGCCCAGCTCGATGGTCGTCGGCGTCGCCAGCGCATCGAGAATCTTGGTATCGGCACCAGCCAGCACACCGGTTTTCACCATGTCGCGCAGTTTGCCGCCGGCCGCATCCATCTCGGGTTGCGGGCCTTCGGCCATGCCATCGGCCTTCAACCGGCCGATCATCACCACGAAATCATCGACCATGCCGGCGATATTGCCGGCTTCCATCTTGGCCGTATCGGCACGGCCGATCGTCTTGAAGAACCGCTTGCTGTCGCCGCTGATCATGCGGCGGGCATACTGGCCGGGCTTGAGACCGGCGATGCCGGTCGGCATTTCGGCCAGCGCATCAAAGATCGGCAGCGCCTGGAACGGATCGCTCAGACGCGCCAGCACGAAGGCGATCATGTAGCCCGGCAGGCCGGCACCGCTGGAGCACAGCTCCGCATAGCCGTCCTTGATCGCCTCGACCTGCATCTCGAGCAGCTTGCCAACCGGCTTCGGCGACATGTCGTCGCGCAGTTTCTCCAGCGCGGCCGCCACTTCCAGAATCCCCATCATATCGACGAGGTCGAGATAGACCGTTTCGCCGCCCAGCTTGCCGACCAGTTCGGCGCGATAGGCCGGATCGCTGTCGGCACGGCTGAGTTCCTCGCGCAGGCGGCGGGCGACAATGCCCCACAGGGTGGCACCCAGCTTGGGGATGCGCGGATCGGCATCGGCACCGATGGCCGGCGCCGCCGAGGCGCGCAGGCTGGCTTCCAGTTCCTTCACGGCGGCCTGATCCAGGCTCTGCACGATAAAATCCCAGCAGGGCGCCAGCGAGGCGCGCGAGATGCGGCCGAACTGCTTGTCGCCGTCTTCAGGGATGATCAGCAGATCTTCGAAAGGATGGCAGCAAATGCGCTGCAGGGTCAGGTGCCGCGGCGGGCGGGTCTTGGCCAGACGCGGCCGCAGCGTGCCAAGCGCAGCATCCGCCAGAGCCGCCGAGAGAATGACCGCACGCGAGCGCTCGATCAGAAGCGTGAGCTGCGCCACCTTCTCATCGGGAATCTCGAACAGCTTGCGCTCGATATCACGCAGCTCGGATGCAAGATCGGTCATATCCGTTTCCGCTTCACGTTCTCGACGCGCCGGACCATCTCGATATCGAGAGAGCCCGAATTCCACCCCTCAAGCGCGCGCACCTGCATGCGCGTATTTTCCTGCATCGCCGCCAGATTTGGCCGGTTTGCGGCTTCCTTATCCGGAATAATGGGCAGAACTCGATAAATTTCCGTTACTGCGGCGCGCTGGTGATCGCGATCCTGCCCTTCGGCGTCCTTCCACAGCAGAAGGATGAATTCCCAGCCGTCCACCGTCCACCACAATCGGTCGATATCGCGCTGCAGCGCCTCGGTGGCTTTCTCCCAATTGGATAGGACACGCTCGGCATACTCGACCGGGCGTATAGCCGCCGCCGCCAGATCGCGGGCGAAATCGTCGGTGAAGAAAGCCACCTTGGCGATGCCGCGGGCCAGATAGGCGGCTTCGGATTTATCGTTGTCGGCCCAGTGATTCAGACTCTGGCCCAGATTGCCGATGCCGCTGATCAGCCGGCGCAGGCGGGCTTCCTTGGGCATGCCCGGCATGCCCAGCGGCGAGATGAACTGGCCCCAGCGCTCCAGGCGATCGTACAGTTCATTGGCCGTGGTGCCGAACTTCTTGGCGATCTCGCCAAGCCCGGAGCGGATACGGTCGCGGCCGGAGGCCGAGGTGAAATCCGAGACATGCAGGGCCATCTGGCCACCGGAAAGTTTTTCCAGCGCCGATTTGAACAGGTAGTACCGGGTCAGCAGAACCTCGTTCTCTTCCTCGGTGATGGCTTCCTCGGCGCTGCGCTGCGCTTCAGGTCCGGCCAGGCCGGTGCGCGCGGTCTCCAGCGTTGCCATGCGCACATCCGGCGGCAGGCAGGAATTGCGCTTGAAGATTTCTTCCTGCAGCGCGCGGTCGTGCATGGTGAGCTGGAAGATTTCGGGCACATCCTTCCAGCGGATGACATAATTGCCCTTCACGCCGGAAAATGCCGAAACGGTGAGTTCAAGATTGTCGCGGCTGTCCATCCGCACGCGTGCCTGATTCAGCGCCGGCGTGGTGAACGCAACAGCCGTCCCGCGCTCCTCGAACTTCGCGGGCTGAAACTGCGACGCGGACCCTCTTGGAAAATTCATCCCCTGCCCGACAATAGATAGCGGAAACCCCACCCCTACTAAACCATAAGGCGGGTGCGGCGCAAACCGCCCGGCCGGGTCAGACCAGCCAGGCGCGCGATTTTTCGATGACCCGGACCGTCTCGTCCCACAGGTCGAATCGGTGCAGGTCGGCCGGATCGACCCAGGCCACGGCGGCGGCATCGTCGCCGGCCACCGCCTCGCCACTGACCCAGCGGGCGACGAAGTCGATGATCGTATAGTGATAGAGCACCTGGCCGCTGGCATCCTTTTGGATCGAATCGATCACCTCGACCAGGCCCAGCAGTTCGATCTGCACGCCGGTCTCCTCGGCGATTTCCCGGTGGATGCCGGCCTGCACGGTTTCGCCCAGATGCTGGGCGCCACCCGGCAGGCTCCATATCCCGGCCCGCGGGGGATTGCCGCGCTGGATCATCAGGACCTGGCCATCCTTCCAGACAATGGCACCGAGCCCGACCAGCGGATTCGGGGGGTATTCACGCGGCATGCCTTTGTCTCCATACTTGGCCGTCTGATGGGCACCACGATAACAAAAAACCGGAGGAAAGACCCGTGACGGTGCTGTTCGATGCCCGCAATGCTGCGGTGATTGCCGACCCGTATCCGGCGCTGGCCCGGCTGCGTGAGGCCGACCCGGTTCACTGGGACGCGAATCTGGGCGGCTGGATGCTGACCCGTTACGACGATATCCGCCGCAGCTTGCGCGATCCGCGCCTGTCGTCGGACCGCATGCGGCCATTCTTCGCCCATCTGTCCGATGAGGCGCGCGGCAGCCTGGCCGATCTTGGCGCCCATATGGCGCTCTGGGCCGTGTTCAACGATCCGCCGGACCACACACGCCTGCGGGGCCTGATGAACCGCGCCTTCACCACCGCGGCCATCGCCGCTCTGCGCCCCAAAGTGGCCGCCATCGTCGAGAACCTGGTCGATGACCTGCTCGCCCAACCCGAGCCCGACTTCATCGAATGCTTTGCCTATCCGCTGCCGGCCACCGTGATCGCCCTGCTGATCGGCGTGCCGCTGGAGGATGTCGACCTGCTCAAGCGATGGTCCGACGATCTGGGCAGTTTCGTGCTGGCCTCGCGGCTGTCGGCGGACAAATACAGCCGCGCCAATGCGGCGATCCGCGAGATGAACAGTTATTTCGGCGATCTGGTGGAGGCCCGCCGCCGCAATCCGGCCGAAGATGTCGCCTCGGCCATGGTGGCAGCACAGGAGCGCGGCAACTTCCTCAGCCGCGATGAGCTGGTGGCGGCCTGTGTGCTGCTGCTGTTCGCCGGCCATGAAACCACCACGCATCTGATCGGCAATGGCCTGCTGGCCCTGCTGCGGCACCCGGAACAGATGCGCCAACTGCGTGAAGGCCGCCATAACGATGCGCTGGTTGCCAACGCGGTCGAGGAAATGCTGCGCTGGGATGGCCCATCCCTGGCCCAGGTGCGCGTTGTGGCGGCAGACTATGAGCTGGACGGGCGTGTCATGAAGGCCGGCGAGCGCGTCTTCCAGATGCTGGCTGCCGCCAACCGTGATCCCGGAACCTTCGCCGAACCCGACCGTTTTGACATTTCGCGCAGCGACAGCAATCGGCATCTCACTTTCGGCTTCGGCATCCATTTCTGTCTCGGTGCGCCGCTGGCCCGGCTGGAAGGCCAGGTCGCTTTCCCGATCCTGCTGGAGCGGCTGCGCGACATCGCCCTGGCCGCACCGCCGGACTGGAGTGACTCGATCGTGGTGCGCGGTCTGAATGGATTGCGCATCCATTGTACGGCGGCCTGACAGCCGAGCCGCCCGCTGCCAGCCTGGGAATGGTGTTTTTGCTTCGGATACGGATATTCTTGGATAAAATGAACAATGTCAGCCCGTTAGGATACCGTACCACGCCGTGAGCATTACCCTGCCCATCATCAAGGCGCGCATCCCGATTCAGGTCGCCCTCCTGATTGGCGGCTTTGCCGTGCTGGTGACGATGAGCCTCACCTCGCTATGGCTGTCGCATGAATCCGACCGTGCCTCGGAAGACGTCGCCCATACGCTGGAGGTGAATGCCGCCATCGTGACCTATCAGGGCGCCTTGCGTCGCGCCGAGAGCGGCCAACGCGGCTTTCTGCTGACCGGCGACCCGGCCTATCTGAACGATTATGAAATCGGCCGGCGCCGGCTGGGTGAAATTCAAAAAGATCTGGAAGCGCTGATCTCCGACAATTCACAGCAGCTTCAGAAGCTGCAGACGATTTTGCCGCCACTGAAGAACAAGCTGGACGAACTGCAGCAGGCCATCGATCTGAAGCAGGCCGGTCGCGAAACCGAACTGCAGGCCCTGCTGCGGTCGAATGCCGGCCTGGACGCCATGAACCAGATTCTGGGGCAGATTCTCTCGATGCTGAACGACGAGCGCAGCTTGCTGAACCAGCGCAGGGAATACTCGGATCGCACCAACATCCTGCTGTTCGCCGTCAATTTCGCCGGCGGCCTGATCATCGCCATCCTGGCACTCGCGTCGATTTCCCTGATCCGCAAGCGCAGCCATCAGCTGGCCCTGGCCCATGCCGAACTGGAGCAGGCCAATCGAGGCCTGGAAGAACGTGTCGCCGAGCGCACGGCCGATCTGCGTGAGGCGAATGACGAGATCCAGCGCTTTGCGTTCATTGTCAGTCATGACCTGCGCTCGCCACTGGTGAATATCATGGGCTTTACCAGCGAGCTGGAAGCCCTGGAGAATGAGATTTTCTCCGATACCGAGATCACGCCGGAACAGCGCGAGATGCAGCGCAAAGACGTGGCCGAGGCGCTGGGCTTTATCAAAACCTCGATCGGCAAGATGGACCGGCTGATCAAAGCCATCCTCAACCTGTCGCGTGCCGGCCGGCGCGAGTTCCATCCGCAACCGGTGTCGCTGGACAATCTGTTCAAATCCCTGATCGGCGATGTCACCCATCGCCTGCAGGAGATCGGTGGCCAGATCGATCTGAGTGCCGTTCCGGATATCGTCAGCGACCGGCTTGCCCTGGAGCAGATTTTTTCCAACCTGATCGACAATGCGATCAAATACCGGCGCGATGACCGGCCGGTGCAGATCGAGATCGACAGCGAGGAACGCGGCAATTTTGTCATCATCCGGGTCGCCGATGACGGACGCGGTATCGAGAAAAGAGACTACGAGCGCATTTTTGAGCTGTTCCGCCGTGCCGGTGCGCAGAATCGCCCCGGTGAGGGTATCGGCCTGGCACATGTGCGTGCCCTGGTGCGGCGTCTGGGCGGCAGCATCCGGGTCGACAGCATCGTTGGACAAGGCACCACGTTTACCGTAATTCTACCGAAGCGGTGGATTGCGGTTGCCTGAGGTCCGAGAGGAAAGGTCATGTCCGACCACACATCAGTAACCATCATCATGATCGAGGATGACGAAGGGCACGCGCGCCTGATCGAAAAGAATATCCGCCGCGCCGGCGTGAACAACGAGATCAAGCCTTTTACCACCGGCAGCAGTGCGCTGGAATTCCTGCTCGGCGCAGACGGCACTGGCATGCAGCATGCGGGCGAAGCATTGCTGATCCTGCTCGATCTCAATCTGCCCGATATGACGGGCGTCGACATCCTGCAGCAGGTCAAGCAAAGCGCCGGCCTGAAGCTGGCGCCCGTGGTGGTGCTGACCACGACTGAGGACCGCCGCGAAATCCAGCGTTGCTACGACCTAGGCTGCAATGTCTATATCACCAAGCCGGTGGACTACGAGCATTTCGCCCAGGCGATCCGCCAGCTCGGCCTGTTCTTCTCGGTCATCCAGGTGCCGGAAGCCGGCCGCGCCTGACGCCATGCCGCAGACATGAAAATGGCGGCCCCCGGGCCGCCATTTCCGTTTACGCCAACGCGGTCGCTTATTCCGCTGCCTGTGCGGTGCCGCGGTTGATGATCTGCCACAGCTTCTGCGGCGTCGCCGGCATGTCGACATGGGTGATACCCAGATCGGCGAGCGCATCGACCACCGCGCTGATGGTGGCCGGCGCCGAACCGACTGCACCGGCCTCGCCCGCGCCCTTGACGCCGAGTGGATTGGTCTTGCACGGCACTTCACACAGGATCACGTCGATATCGGGGAAGTTGTCGGCGCGCGGCAAACAGTAATCGGTGAAGCTGCCGGTCAGCAGCTGGCCGTCGCTGTCATAGACCACATGCTCGTACAGCGCCTGACCAACACCCTGCACCACGCCGCCATGGATCTGGCCCTTGACGATGGTAGGGTTGATCACCTTGCCCATGTCGTCGGCCACCACATAGCGCACCACGGTGGCAACGCCGGTGGCGGAATCGATCTCGACCTCGCAGGCATGGCAGCCATTGGGGAAGGTGATCGCCTGGATCTGGTGATCGGTGGCGGTATCGAGGCCGGCGGCCTGGTCATAGCCCACGCCCGCGCGCTTCCGCGCCTCGGCTGCCACTTCCATGATGCCGATGCCGCGATCCGTACCGGCCACGGCGAAGCGGCCAGCGGCGAACTCGATGTCGCCGGCTGCCGTCTCCAGCATGTCAGCCGCCACCGCCTTGCCCTTCTCGACGATGGCATCCTTGGTCTTGAGGATGGCGCCGCCCTGCGAATAGAGCGAGCGAGCACCACCGGTGCCGCCGCCGGTTGGGATCATGTCGCTGTCGCCCTGCTTGATGCGGATCTTGTCGAAATCGACACCCAGCTGCTGTGACACGATTTCGGTATAGGCCGTCTCATGGCCCTGGCCGGTGGACTGGGTACCGACATAGACATCGACATAACCATCCTCGGCAAAGCGGATCTCGGCCCGCTCGGTCGGCGCGCCACCGGTGGCCTCAAGATAATAGGCCATGCCGATGCCGCGCCGCATGCCGCGCTTGGCCGCTTCGGCGCGACGCGCCTCGAAACCGGCCCAGTCGATTGCCGTCAGCGCCGCCTTCGCGGTGTTTTCGAAATCGCCCGAGTCATAGACCAGGCCCATGGCGCTGGTCCACGGGAAGGCGGAGGCCGGAATGTAGTTCTTGCGGCGCAGTTCGGCGCGATCGATCTTCAACTCGCGCGCGGCGGTGTCGATCAGCCGCTCCATGATGTAATTCGATTCCGGTCGGCCGGCGCCACGATAGGCATCCACCGGCACGGTGTTGGTGAACACGCCCTCGACGCGCGCATGCACTGCCTGGAAGCGATAGACCGAGGACAGCACCTTGGTACCGGCCATCGTCGGTATCATCGGCGCATAGGTGGAGAGATAGGCCCCCATATCGGCAATGTTGTGGATACGTAGCGCCAGGAAATGGTTGTCCTTGTCGAGCGCCATTTCGGCATGGGTGAGATTGGCACGACCATGCGTATCGGTGAGGAAGGCCTCGCTGCGTTCCGAGGTCCACTTGACCGGGCGGCCGAGCGCGCGGGATGCGAACAGGGTGAGCACCTGTTCGGGATAGATGAAAATCTTCATGCCGAAACCACCACCGACATCGGCGGTGTAGACGGCGAATTTCTCGTCCGGCAGGCCGAAGATCTTGGCCAGCAGCTTCTTCTGCACCCAGACACCCTGGGTCGGCACATGCAGGGTGAAACGGCCGGTGTCCTTGTCGAAGGCGGCGAGCGACACGCGCGCCTCCATCGAGGCGACGACGATGCGGTTATTTTCCAGCGTCAGCTTCACGGTCTTGGCCGCGGCGGCAAAAATGCCATCGACCTTGGCCTTGTCACCCACTTCCCAGTCGAACACCCGGTTGTTGGGGGCTTCCGCCCAGATCTGCGGCTGGCCCGGCTGCATGGCCGTCGCCAGGTCGGCCGCGGCCGGCAGGCCGTCGTAATCCACCTCGATCAGCTCGGAGGCATCGCGCGCCAGCGCCGCCGTCTCCGCCACCACGAAAGCGACCGGATCGCCGACATGGCGCACCATGCCATCGGCCAGTGCCGGGCGCGGCGGATCGGCACGCATGGAGCCGTCACGGTTCTTCAGCGGAATGGTGCAGGGCAGGTCGCCGATATTGGCGGCCTTGAGATCGGCAATGGTGTAGACCGCCAGCACGCCCGGTGCCGCCTTGGCCGCGGTGGTGTCGATCTTCAGCACCCTGGCATGGGCATAGGGCGAGCGCAGGAACACGCCATGGGCCTGGCCGGGCAGGCTGATATCGTCGGTATAGCGCCCCTTGCCGGTGATGAAGCGCTGGTCCTCGACACGGCGAACCGGCTGGCTCTGGCCGAACTTGGTCATGCGGGCAGTCCTTTCAGGGAAGACGCGACCCCGATACATCCGGGGCCGTTTCTGGGGGCGGTTTTGCGGTAAATGATAGGCATTTGGCCCATCCTTTCAACCCGTCGGATTGCATCCCTGCAATCCAGGCCGTCGGTCACCGCGCGGTGCCTTACGGGCCATAGGCCCGCAGGGAACGGTAAGTCCAGAACGGCATCGCACCCATCAGGATGCAAACGGCCGAAAACAGGAAGACGCCGGTATAGCCGCCGGTGATGTCATGCAGGATGGCGCCGGTAAAGGTGCCGAAGGCAATGCCGAAGCCGCTGCCCACCATGATGGTGCCGAAGATGACACCAAAGCGCGGGCCGTGGAAAATGCGAGCCGCCGTCGCCCCCACCATCGGGCCGCGGGCACCGAAGGACAGGCCGACCAGCAGGACGAAGCTCCAGAGCAGCAGCGGCGACTGCCACAGCTTGAGGGCCCAGAGCGAGCCCAGCCCGAGCAGGCTGAAGGAATAGGACAGTGCTGCCGAACTGTGCCGGCCGATCCGCGCATCGAGCCAGGAAAAGCCGAGGATACCAACCGGCGTCAACACCCCGATCAGGCCATAGATCGAGGCCGCCTTGAGCGGGGCATAGCCGAGCTCGACCAGATAGGCGACAGCCTGCACCAGCACCGAGAACATGCCCGCCGAGGTGAAGCAAAAAACCGAGGTCAGCCCCCAGAAAGCCGGATTGCGCATCGCCTTGCCGATGGTCCATTCGGTCACCATCAGGGTTTCGACCATATCGCCGTCTTTTTTCGGCGACGGCGGCAGGCGGACCCGGCCGGCTTGCACCACGGGCCAGGACACCAGCAGCAATGCCGGCATCGCCGCCAGCGCGATCACCGCCAGCATGCGATACGCATTGCGCCAGCCCCAGGTCTCGATCACCAGCTGGGCCAGCGGCACCAGCAGCAGCGACCCAACGCCAAGGCCGGCATAGACCACGCTCATCGAGCGCGTCAGGCCGTTGCCATCGAACCAGCGCGCCAGCAGGGCCGAATGCGGCGCATTGCCGAGGGCCGCGGCCGCGCCGCCAACACCGATACCGATAAAGATATACATCTGCCAGACCGCGCCGGCGAAGGACGCCAGCAACAGGCCGGCGATCAGCAGCAGCAGGCCGCCGATATAGAGCTTCAGCGGACCGAAACGGTCGAAGCAGTATCCCGCCAGCGGCGCGCAGATACCGGCCAGCAGCATCTGCAGCGAATAGATCGCCGCGACATCGGCACGGTTCGCCTGGAATTCCGCCGTCAGGGCGAGCAGGAAGGTGGTGAAGGTTTCGCCACTGCCGCGCGAAAGCAAATTCAGCAGGGCGCAGAGGCCGACCAGGATGATTGCGGTGCGTGCCGAATTTTGTGCCGGGCTGCGACTGGCTGATCCGTCTTCCGGCATGATCAGGCGTCCTGGCCGGATTCGGCCTGGCGCAGCATCTGCTTGGCGATCACCAGCTGCTGAATCTGGCTGGTGCCTTCATAGAGACGGAACAGCCGCACATCGCGGTAGAAGCGCTCGACAGCATATTCCTGGATATAGCCCGAGCCGCCATGGATCTGCACCGCGCGGTCGGCCACGCGGCCGACCATCTCGGAGGCGAAATACTTGCACGACGAGGCTTCCATCGACACGGCTTCACCGGCGGCATAGCGCCCGGCTGCATCGCGCACCATGCAACGCGCCGCATAGGCTTCGGTGCGGCTGTCGGCCAGCATGGCCTGGATCAGCTGGAATTCGGCAATCGCCTGGCCGAACTGCTTGCGGTCGCGCGCATAGCTCACCGATTCATGGATCAGGCGCTCGGCAGCGCCGACGCACATGGCCGAGATATGCAGACGCCCGCGATCCAGCACCTTCATCGCCGTCTTGAAGCCCTGCCCTTCCCGGCCGCCGATGATATTGGCGGCCGGCACCTTCGCATTCTCGAAGATCACATCGGCGGTATGCGAGCCGCGCTGGCCCATCTTCTTGTCCGGCCGGCCGATGGTGATGCCCGGTGTCTTGGCCTCGACGATGAAGGCCGTGACGCCGCCCGCGCCCTTGTTGTTCGGATCGGTGCGCGCCATCAGGGTGAAGATGCCGGCATGCGGCGCATTGGTGATGAAGCGCTTGGTACCGTTGACCACATAATGATCGCCCTGCCGCTCGGCGCGCGTCTTCACGCTGGCGGCGTCGGAGCCGGCCTCGGGTTCGGTGAGCGCGAACGAGGCCGTGACCTCGCCGCTGGCCAGCCGGGGCAGCCAGGTTTCCTTCTGCTCCGCCGTGCCATCCATCAGGATGCCCTGGCTGCCGATGCCGACATTGGTGCCGAACAGGCTGCGAAACGCCGGCGAGGTCCAGCCCAGTTCAAAAACCAGTTCGACTTCCTCGGCCATGGTGAGGCCGAGACCGCCGTATTCCTCGGGGATCGACAGGCCATACAGGCCCATCTCGGCAAAGCCGCGACGGATCTCGTCGGGGATGCGGTCTTCGTCAGCGACCTGTTTTTCGAGGGGGACCAGCTTTTCGCGAACGAAACGGCGCAGGCCGAGCCGGGTCTGCTCCAGCGTATCCTTGTCCATCGGGGCACTCACTCTTCCAAAAGGTCTGGCCCAAACTTGGCACAACCGCGGCATGACGCAAGCCGCCGCGCAAAAAACTTGCCGCGGAAACTCAGCCCGTCAGTTGCGCCGGAAGGCGATGGCGGCCAGCCACCCCGACATCACTGCCAGCAGCACCGCCACCAGGCCATAGACCGCCGGTTCCTGCCGCGAGAAATCATAGACCTGCTGCTCGACGCCCTGCTTGTCGATGAACAACGGCGTCGACTGCGCCGCGACGATGCGATTGTCGCGGATCAGATAAACTTCGGTCTGGTAGGTGCCGACCGGAACGGTGGAGGGGAAGCTGATTTCGGTGCGGAACAGTTTGGGTCCGAGGAAATCGATGGCCCCGATGCTTTCGCGATACAGACCGTCCCCCAGCTTCCGCCGCACGATCGCCTTGTGATAATCCCCGACATCTTCGGGGCGCCGGGTGCCGATATAACGGAAACGCAGGGTTTCGGTACCGATCTGCAGGCGCTGCAACAGGCTGATTGGTGCAATGTCTTTCAGCGGCTTGCTGCTGGCGACGGCATAATAGGCCGGCACATTGTCAAAGCTCTCGGACCGCCGGGTCAGCCAGAAGCCGAGCGTCGGCCGTTTGCGGCGCACCACCGATGTGGCGGTCGGGCCACGCACCACCACGACCACATCGCCCGGTTCGTCGATGGCGCCGAAGAGCAGCAGCTCGGTGCCAGTGAAGCTGGAGGTGATGGCAATCAGATGCGACGACAGGTCGGTGATCAGCGGCGCGTCGGCCGGTGCCGGGCCGCGCGGCGCGTTCGGCGTCGCCTGGGCGAGAACATCGCCGGACACCAGCAGCAGCAGAACGGCCAGCATCCGCCTCATCGCGGCCCCGTCTCAAGGAAGAACTGGTCATCCGGCGGCAGGATCAGCTCGATCGCCAGCGCGATGGCAACCGCCAGCACCAGGGCTGCCAGCAGGCCGCGAATCTGTTCGCCGCGCAGCCGTGCGCCATGCCGCACGCCATATTGCGCACCGATCACCGAACCGATCAGCAGCAGCAGGGCCAATGTCACATCCACCGTCTGCGTGGTGATGGCATGCAGCATGGTGACGTTGGCGGTGACGAAAATGATCTGGAACAGCGAGGTGCCAACCACGATGGCGGTGGGCATGCCGAGCAGGTAGATCATCGCCGGCACCAGCAGGAAGCCGGCGCCCACACCCATGATGGCGGCAAGGATGCCGACGAGACAACCGAGCACCAGCGGCATCAATGCGCTGATATAAAGCTGCGACTTGCGGAAGCGCATCTTGAACGGCAGCGCACGGATCAGCGCATGGTCGTTCAGGCGCTTGCGCCGCACGACCGGTTGCGCACTCGGCTTGGCGCGCAATGCGCGAATGCTTTCGGTCAGCATCATGCTGCCGATGGTGCCCAGGATCAGCACATAGGACAGCGCGATCACCGCATCGAGCTGACCCAGGCGCTTGAGCAGCGCGAAGAGATAGGCCCCGAAGCTGGATCCGGCGAGACCGCCGATCAGCAGCATGGTGCCCATCTTGAAATCGACATTGTCCTTGCGCCAATGGGCGTAGACAGCCGAGACGCTGGCCGCCACCACCTGGTTGGCCGAGGTGGCCACCGCCACCGGCGGCGGCACGCCGATGAAGATCAGCAAGGGGGTGAGCAGGAAACCGCCGCCGACGCCGAACAGGCCCGACAGGTAACCAACCGCCCCGCCAAGGCCGAGCAGCAACCAGATGCTGACCGACAACTCGGCGATGGGGAGGTAGATCTGCATAAGTGTGGCCGGACCCTGACGACTACGCGGCGTGGTGCTTCAGCGACTCTCGAAGCACCTTCTGCTTATAAAGCTCTGTCGCCAAACTGCCACGGCTATCGTTGCAAATGTGTGATTTTCCCCGGCGATTCGCCCGGACTACCCACTATTGGGCCCCGGCCTGGCTGTTATGGCCCAGACCGGCCGGCACCCCGGCCCGTTCCAGCTCACGCCCCAGCCGGCCCGACAGGAAGGCGAAATACATGCGGAAGTCGGAAAAGAAGGACCACAGCGGGTATTTGAAACTGGCCGGCTTGTTCTTCTCGAAGAAGAAATGCCCGATCCAGGCCGGGCCGTAGCCGATCAGCAGCGCTCCCACCAGCCAGGGCCAGTCTCCGGTGACAATCAGGGCACCCAGGCAGGCCAGGGCAAGGGTGGTGCCGCCATAGTGCCAGACCCGGGTGACCGGCCGGGCATGCTCGCGCAAATAAAACGGCCAAAAATCGCCATAGCTCTTTATCCGATTGTCGGACATAGTTGTTTCCTCCGCTTATTTAACGTTCAGTGTACGGCAGTAATTCGCTGTTTTCCAGTAAATACGTGGAAGATAGGCAAGCGAATGAGATTCGGATTGACGTTGACGTAAACGGAAACTAAGACTCACTCCAACATCAAAACCGAGCCTTTAGGGAGGGCTTAGCCGTGTCGGACAACAAGACCTATACGATCACCGATCTGGCGCACGAATTCAAAGTCACGGCGCGCGCCATCCGCTTCTATGAAGACAAGGGCCTGCTGCATCCGTCCCGCCAGGGCATGATGCGGGTCTATGCCAAGCGCGACCGCGCCCGCCTGCTGCTGATCCTGCGCGGCAAGCGCCTGGGCTTCAGCCTGGCCGAAATCCGCGAGATGATCGACCTCTACGATCTGGGCGATGGCCGCATCGAGCAACTGACACTGACGCTGAAGCGCTCGCGCGACCGCCTCGCCGCCCTGGAAACCCAGCGCGAGGATATCGAAGAGGCGATCACGCAACTGAAGCAGGATGTCCGTATCCTCGACGACTTCCTGAAGCTGAACCGTGACCGCACCGCCGCGGTGTCCTTCAAGGAATTCGTGCAGAGCCATAACACCCAGTTCGCCGCCGTGGCTGAATAAGGCTGGCGCCGGTTCCCCCGGCGTCCGCTGGAGTTTCTTCGTTTCTGAACCATATAAAAATCCGTCCTCGCAAGGAGACATCGTCATGATGCGCAACGTGGTGATTGCCGGCTATGCCCGCTCGCCTTTCACGCTGGCCCGCAAGGGCGCTCTCGCCAAGGTTCGCCCCGACGATCTCACCGCGCAGGTGATCAAGGCCCTGATCGAGCGTACCGGCGTTGACCCCAAGGCCATCGAGGATGTCATCGTCGGCTGCGCCTTCCCCGAGGGCGAACAGGGCCTCAACGTCGCCCGCCTGATCAGTTTCCTGGCCGGCATCCCGCAGGATGCGGCCGGCACCACGGTCAATCGCTTCTGCGGCTCCTCCATGCAGAGCATCCACCAGGCCGCCGGCGCCATCCAGATGAACGCCGGCGAGGCTTTCATCTGCGCCGGCGTCGAGAGCATGACCCGCGTGCCGATGGGCGGTTTCAACACCCTGCCCAACCCGAAGCTGCTGAAGGACTATCCGCAGGCCTATGTCTCGATGGGCATCACGGCGGAGAACCTGGCCAAGAAATACGGCATCGACCGCAAGGCGCAGGAGCAGATGGCCGTCGAAAGCCATGCCAAGGCGCTGGCCGCCCAGAAGGCCGGCAAGCTGAAGGACGAGATCGTTGCCATTGTGGACGGCAACAACCGCGTCGAGCTGGATGGCTGCATCCGCCCGGACACCACCGCGGAGGGCCTTGCAGGCCTCAATCCGGCCTTCGATGAAAAGGGCACCGTCACAGCCGGCACCTCCTCGCCGCTGACCGATGGCGCCTCGGCCACGCTGGTCTGCTCGGAAGATTTCGCCAAGGCCCATGGCCTCAAGGTGCTGGCCCGCATCAAGTCGGTGGCGGTTGCCGGCTGTGCGCCGGAAATGATGGGCATCGGTCCGGTGCCGGCCACCAAGAAGGCGCTGGAGCGCGCCGGGCTGAAGCTGGGCGATATCGACATCATCGAGCTGAACGAAGCCTTCGGCGCCCAGGCGCTGGCCTGCGTCGCTGAAGCCAAATACGACATGAAGAAGGTGAATCTGGACGGCGGCGCCATCGCACTGGGCCATCCGATGGGTGCCACCGGCGCGCGCATCACCGGCAAGGCCGCGTCGCTGCTGAAGCGCGAAGGCAAGCAGTTCGCGCTGGCCACCCAGTGCATCGGCGGCGGTCAGGGCATCGCCACCGTCCTGGAAGCCGTCTAAGTCGCACCGGAGCAGTCAGATCATGACCGAGATCAAGAAAGTCGCGGTGATCGGCGCCGGCGTGATGGGGTCCGGCATCGCCGCCCATGTCGCCAATGCCGGCATTCCCGTCATCCTGCTGGATATCGTGCCGACCGGTGCGAATGACCGCAGCGCGCTGGCCAAGGGCGCCATCGACAAGATGCTGAAGACCAAGCCCGCTCCCTTCATGCATCCGCGCGTCGCCAAGCTGGTGACGGCGGGCAATCTGGAAGACGACCTCGACAAGCTGGCCGATGTGGACTGGATCTGCGAGGCGATCATCGAGAATGTCGAGCTGAAGCGGAAGCTCTATGCCCAGCTGGAGCAGAAGCGCAAAGCCGGCTCCATCGTCACCTCGAACACCTCGACGATCCCGCTCGACCTGCTCACTGAAGGTCTGCCCGACAGTTTCGCCGCCGATTTCGCGGTGACGCATTTCTTCAATCCGCCGCGCTACATGCGCCTGTTCGAGCTGGTGAAGGGCCCCAAGACCAAGCCCGGCGTGATCGACGCGCTGCGCCAGTTCGGTGACGTCAAGCTCGGCAAGGAAGTGGTCGACTGCAAGGACCGTCCGGGCTTCATCGCCAACCGCATCGGCATCTACTGGTCCACGGTCGCCACCGCGCTGGCCTATGACATGGGGCTGACGGTCGAGGAAGCCGACAGCATCGTCGGCAAGCCGATGGGCATTCCCAAGACCGGCATCTTCGGCCTGGCCGATCTCACCGGCATCGATCTCGGCCCCTATGTGGTCGGCTCGATGCTGAAGACCCTGCCCAAGACCGACGCGCTGCATCAGTTCTACAAGGCAGATCATCCGCTGAATGCCCTGATGCAGAAGCTGATCAAGGACGGCTATACCGGCCGCAAGGGCAAGGGCGGCTTCTACCGCAACAAGGGCAAGGAAGCGCTCGATCTCAAGACCGGCGAATTCCGCGCCACCAAGCGCGCCAATCTCGACTCCGCCAAGGTGGCCCGCAAAGGCCTGCGCGCGCTGGTCGAGCATCCCGACAAGGGCGGCCAGTATGCCTGGGGTGTCGCCAGCCGCGTGCTGAGCTATGCCGCCGATCTGGTACCGGAGATCGTCGACGACATCCTCGCCGTCGATCTGGCGATGAAGACCGGCTACGCCTGGAAATACGGCCCGTTCGAGCAGATCGACCAGCTCGGCACACAATGGTTTGCCGATAAGCTGAAAGCGGCGGGCATGCCGATCCCGAAGATGGTGGAGGTTGCCGCTGGCCGGCCCTTCTACAAGGAAGAAAACGGCAAAGCCTGGCGCCTCACCACCAAGGGCGACTATGCCGAGATCGTCGTGGCACCCGGCGCCTGGATGCTGGCCGACATGAAACGCGGCAAGCAGCCGATCGCATCCAACAAGGGCGCCAGCCTGTGGGATGTCGGCGATGGCGTCGCCTGCCTGGAATTCCACACCAAGATGAATGCGGTGGATGCCGACATCATCACCATGGTGAAGGAGGCCGCCAAGATCGACAAGAAGGGCTTCAAGGCGCTGATCATCGGTTCCGACTCCGACAACTTCTCGGTCGGCGCCAATGTGGGCATCGCGCTGTTCCAGGCCAATATCGCCATGTGGCCTGCCATCGAGCAGGGCATCAGCGAAGGCCAGGATGCCTATATGAAGCTGAAATATGCGCCCTTCCCGGTCGTGTCGGCGGTGGCCGGCATGGCGCTGGGCGGCGGCTGCGAAATCACGCTGCATTCCTCGGCCATCCAGGCCCATGCCGAAAGCTATATGGGTCTGGTGGAAGTGGGCGTCGGCGTCATCCCCGGCTGGGGCGGCTGCAAGGAGCTGATCACCCGCGCGATCACCAACAAGAAGCGTCCCGGTGGCCCGATGCCGGCGCTGGCCCAGGTGTTCGAGGCGATCTCGACCGCCAAGGTGGCGACCTCCGCCATGGAAGCGCGCGACATGCTGATCCTGCGCGAGAGCGACGGCATCACCATGAACCGCCGCCGCCTGCTGGCCGATGCCAAGGCCAAAGCGCTGAAGCTGGCGGAAGACTACAAGCCGCCGGTGCCGGTGGAAATCAGCCTGCCGGGCCCGACCGCCAAGGCAGCGATGAGCCTGGCCGTGGAGGGCTTCTTCCAGCAGGGCAAGGCCACCAAGCATGACGTGGTGGTGTCTGGTGCGCTGGCCAATGTGGTCTCGGGTGGCAACACCGATATCACCGAGGTGATCACCGAGAAGAAGCTGCTGGAACTGGAACGCGAGAACTTCATGGCGCTGATCAAGACCAACGCCACGCTGGACCGCATCGAACACATGCTCACCAAGGGCAAGCCGCTGCGCAATTAAGCAGCGTCAAGGGAGACCAAGGCCATGCCGAGCTATACCGCCCCGATCAAGGACTTCCAGTTCGTGCTGCACGATGTGCTGCAGATGGAAAAAATGAGCAACCAGCTGGGCTTCACCGATGCCAGCCGCGACGTGATCGATGCCGTGCTGGAAGAAGCCGGCAAGTTCATGAGCGAGGTCACCGCGCCACTCAACCGCGTCGGCGATCTGGAAGGCTGCAAGTGGGACAACGGCGTGGTCACCACGCCGACCGGTTTCAAGGAAGCCTACAAGCAGTATTGCGAAGCCGGCTGGGGCGGCCTGACGGCGGAAGAAAAATACGGCGGCCAGGGCCTGCCCCATGTGCTGGGCATCGCCATGGCCGAAATCCAGTCCTCGGCCAATATGGCCTTCGCCATGTATCCCGGCCTGACCCATGGCGCCTATGAGGCGCTGCTGCGGCATGGCTCGGAAGAGCAGAAAGACATGTATCTGCCCAATATGGCGTCGGGCAAATGGACCGGCACCATGAACCTGACCGAGCCGCATTGCGGCACCGATCTTGGCCTGATGCGCACCAAGGCCGAACCGCAGGCCGATGGCAGCTACCTGATCTCCGGCACCAAGATCTTCATCTCGGCCGGCGAACACGACATGGCCGAGAACATCATCCATCTGGTGCTGGCCAAGATTCCCGGCGGCCCCGAAGGCATCAAGGGCGTCAGCCTGTTCGTAGTGCCGAAATTCCTGGTCAATGCCGATGGCTCGCTCGGCGCCCGCAACGGCGTCAGCTGCGGCTCGATCGAGCACAAGATGGGCATCCACGGCAATTCCACCTGCGTGCTGAATTACGACAATGCCAAGGGCTGGCTGGTCGGCCAGATGCACAAGGGCATGCAGGCGATGTTCGTGATGATGAATGCCGCCCGCCTCGGCGTCGGTGTGCAGGGCCTGAGCCAGGCCGAGGTCGCCTACCAGAACGCACTGACCTATGCCAATGACCGCCTGCAGGGCCGCGCCATCACCGGCACCAAGGCGCCGGACAAGCCCGCCGATCCGATCATCGTGCATCCCGATATCCGGCGCATGCTGATGACCATCAAGGCCTTCGTCGAGGGCAGTCGCGCGCTGGCGCTGTGGACCGGCATCGAGCTTGATGTCGCCGCCAAGCATCCCGATGCCGAGCGCCGGCAGGAAGCCGACGACCTGGTCGCCTTCCTCACCCCGATGGTGAAGGCCTATATGACCGATTACGGCTACCAGTGCGCCACCATGGCCCAGCAGGTCTATGGCGGCCATGGCTATATCGCCGAATGGGGCATGGAGCAGTTCGTGCGCGATGCCCGCATCGCCATGATCTATGAAGGCGCCAACGGCATCCAGGCGCTCGATCTGGTCGGCCGCAAACTGCCGACCGGCATCGGCCGCCTCGCCCGCCGCTTCTTCCATCCGGTCTCCAGCTTCATCGAAGAGAAGATGATGGACCCCGGCATCGGCAAGGATTTCGTCATGCCACTGGCGAAAGCCTTTGCCCGCCTGCAGACCGCCACCGCCGTGGTGAGCGAGCGCGGCATGAAGAATCCGGACGAGGCCGGTGCTGCCTCCTGGGATTACCTCAACCTCTTCGCGCTCGTCTCACTTGGCTACATGTGGGCGAAGATGGCCGCCGTGGCCAAGCAGAAGCTGGCCGCTGGCGAGGGCGACAAGGACTTCTTCGAGACCAAGCTGATCACCGCCCGCTTCTTCATGGACCGCATGCTGCCCGATACGGCAGCCCAGCTGGCCAAGATCCAGGCCGGCAGCGAGAGCACCATGATGCTGAAGGCCGCCAATTTCTGACCATGCAAGCCATGCAGTGCATGGCCCAAGTCTAGGAGGAAACCAACGAATGACCGAATACGGCATCCCGCGCAGCGTCTATGGTGACGACCATCAGATGTTCCGCGACGCGGCGCGCAAATTCTTTGAGCGCGAAGTCGTGCCCCACCATGCCAAATGGGAAGAAGATGGCGTGGTGCCCAAGGAAATCTGGCGCAAGGCCGGCGAGAACGGCTTCCTCTGCGCCACCATGCCGGAAGAATACGGCGGCTCCGGCGTCGACCGGCTCTATTCGGCCATCCTGATGGAAGAACAGGCCTATACCGGCTGCACCGGTCCGGGCTTTTCGCTGCATTCCGACATCGTCGCACCCTATATCCTCGCCTATGGCTCGGAAGAGCAGAAAAAGAAGTGGCTGCCGAAAATGGCGACCGGCGAAGTGATCGGCGCCATCGCCATGACCGAGCCCAGCGGCGGCAGCGATCTGCAGGCGGTAAAAACCACCGCGATCCGCGACGGCAATGAATTCGTCATCAACGGCCAGAAGACCTTCATCACCAACGGCCAGAATGCCGATCTGGTCATTGTCGTGACCAAGACCGACCCCAAGCAGGGCGCCAAGGGCACCACGCTGTTCCTGGTGGAAGCCGGCCGCGAGGGCTTCACCAAGGGCCGCAATCTCGAAAAGCTCGGCATGAAGGCGCAGGATACCTCCGAGCTGTTCTTCGCCGATGTGCGCGTGCCACCGGAAAACATGCTGGGCGGCGAAGGCCAGGGCTTCTTCTACCTGATGCAGGAACTGGCCTGGGAGCGGCTGCAGATCGCCATCATGGCGGTGGCCGGCTGCGAGGCCGCGCTGAAATGGACCATCGACTATACCCGCGAGCGCAAGGCGTTCGGAAAGTCGGTCATCGATTTCCAGAACACCAAATTCGAGCTGGCGGAGATGAAGACCGAGACGCAGATCGCCCGCGTCTTCGTCGACCAGTGCATTGCCATGGTGGCCGAGCACAAGCTGGATGTCGCCACCGCGGCGATGGCGAAATACTGGTGCAGCGACCTGCAGTGCAAGATTCTCGACCGCTGCCTGCAGCTGTTCGGTGGCTACGGCTTCATGTGGGAATATCCGATCACCCGCGCCTATGCCGATGCCCGCGTGCAGCGCATCTATGGCGGTACCAACGAGATCATGAAGGAAATCATCAGCCGTACTTTGTAACTGGCTTTGCAAGACCCCGGGTATCCGGCGAAAACACGTACACAAGGGAGAGAGATCATGACCGAAGCCTTCATCTATGACGCCGTGCGCACGCCGCGCGGCAAGGGCCGCGCCAGCGGTGCCCTGCATGAGGTCACCCCGATGCGGCTGGCCACCACGGCGCTGGAAGCCGTGCGCGACCGCAACGGCCTGGATACCTCTCTCGTCGATGACGTGGTGCTTGGCTGCGTCATGCCGGTGGGTGAACAGGGCTCGGATATCGCCCGCGTCGCCGTGATCCAGTCGGGCTATGCCGAGACCACAGCCGGCGTGCAGATCAACCGTTTCTGCGCCTCGGGTCTGGAAGCCTGCAACATGGCGGCCGCGCAGGTGATGTCTGGGCAGTCGCAGATGGCGATCGGCGGCGGCGTCGAGAGCATGAGCCGGGTGCCGATGGGCTCCGATGGCGGCGCCTGGGCCACCGACCCGGCCGTGGCGATGCCGACCTCTGTCGTGCCGCAGGGCATTTCGGCCGATCTGATCGCCACCAAGTATGGCTTCAGCCGCGACGATGTC
>NZ_CALRUC010000042.1:0-32308 GCF_943371255.1 Ferrovibrio terrae
TGCGCGTTCGACAGGCGCAGACGCTCGGCCATCGCCATGCCCGCCGCGGCATCGCCGGCCAGCAGCAGGGCCAGACGCGGCCAGACCTCGGGCTCGGCCTGGCTGCCGGCGGCGACAGCCGCCTGCAGAGCGATCAGCCGCCCGAGTGCCGCCGCCTCGAAGTGCGCTTCAGGCAACACGGCAGCCAACACCCCGCTCTGCTGCATCAGCACCAGGGCATCAGCAGCATTGGGCAGGATCAGGATTTTCAGCAACTCGTCGCGAATCCGCTCGCCCGACAGGCGGTCCAGCCGGTCGGACGCCGCGGCGCAGGCGGCCAGCGATGCGGCATCCGGTGCGCCCCGGCCAAAGCGCGCATGGAAACGGAAAAACCGCAGCACCCGCAGATAATCCTCGGCCACGCGGGCAGCCGGATCGCCTATGAACCGTACCAAGCCGGCCGCCAGATCGGCGCGGCCATCGGTATAGTCATAGAGCCGGCCATCGGCGTCGGCATAGAGCGCGTTGATGGTAAAATCCCGCCGCGCGGCATCCTCGGCCCAGTCGGTGCCGAAGACCACGGTGGCGTGGCGACCATCGGTGGCCACATCGCGGCGCAGCGTGGTCACCTGGAAGGTGGCCGGGGGCACCACGGCGGTGACGGTCCCGTGTTCGATGCCAGTGGGAACCGCCTTGAGTTTGGCCTTCTCCAGCCGCCGGATCACCACCTCGGGCGTTTCCGGGGTGGCGAGATCGATATCGGCAGGCCGCAGCCCCAGGATGGCATCGCGCACACAGCCGCCGACAAAGCGCACCGGGGCGCCGCTGGCACCCAGCGCGGCCAACAGGCTGCGGGTCGGCGCCGCCGTCATCCAGTCGACGGGCGGAATCGAATCCGGCAGGGTCACGGTTGCCGCCTCACTGGCCGATACGGCCCGGCACGATGCGGCCATTCTCAAACCGCGCCGGCGCGTAATCGCCGGTCTGCCCGCCGAAGACCAGATCATAGCCCAGGAAGCTGAGGGTCATGAGCACCAGGCCGACGGCGGCCAGCCAGAACCAGGGCGTCGCCTCCGGGCCGTCCTTGCCGCTGCGCTTCACATGCCAGATGTAGAGGCCATAGAGCAGGAACGGCAGGATCAGTGGCAGCAGATGGACGATCAGGCGGCTCATGCGTCGGGCCCCTTTGCCAGCAGGTCGTGCAGGTTGCGCAGCATGCCCGCCGTGGCACCCCAGATGTAATAGTCGCGATAGGGCATCGCCCACCACTGCCGTTCGACGCCGTTGAATACACCTTTGTGCCGCTGGTGATTGCGCGGATCCATCAGGAAGCCGAACGGCACCTCAAAGACCTCGGCCACTTCATGCTGGGCCAGGCTGAGGGCGAAGCCCGGCCGCACCAGGCCGACCACCGGCACCACGGCGAAGCCGGTACCGGTGACATAGGCATCCAGGGCACCCAACACGCTGATATGGCTGCGGTCCAGTCCGATCTCTTCCTCGGTCTCGCGCAGCGCCGTGGCGATTACATCCGGATCCTCGGCATCAACGCGGCCGCCGGGAAAACTGATCTGGCCGGCATGGTTGGACAGATGTGCGGTGCGCTTGGTCAGGATCACCCGCTCGCCGTCTTCATAGGCCACCACCGGCACCAGCACCGCCGCCGGATTGAGCGGGCCGGCCCGGAGCGGCGTGAAACCGGGATTGAGCTGGAAGTCGCCTTTCGCCGCCAGCGTGAAGTCGCGCGGGATCGCATCGAAGCTCGGCACCGGCTGGAGGTGGGTGCGCAAACGTTCGACGGCGGGTGTGCTGTCGATAATTAACGGCGCGGCGGCATTCACGGCATTTCCCCTAACGCAAAAAAGTCGCCGGCGCTTTGCACGCCCAGCATGGTCTTGCCATCGACAACGCGCTCCTCCGCCATCTCGACCAGCTGATAATAGACCGGACGCGCGATCAGCGCTTCCAGCCGATCGCGCACCAGCACATAGGGCGATGGCTCGCCGGTCTGCGGATTTACCGCGATACGCAACGGATGCTCGGCATCCAGCGGCACGATGTCGTCCACATTGGTGCGAAACGCGATCAGGCGCGCATCGCCCTCGTCGGCAACCGTCGCTTCGACAGCCAGGAAGGGAGCATCATCGACTCGGATCGCGCATTTCTCCACCGGTGTCACCAGAACGTAGCTGTTATCTGGCTCGCGCCGCAGGATACTGGCGAATAACTTGACCATGGCAGGTCGCGGAATCGGCGAACCCATATAGTGCCAGCTCCCGTTTCGGGCGATCCGCATGTCGATCTGCCCGCAAAATGGCGGGTTCCACAGATGTACCGGCGGTTTTTTGCGCAATCCATCCTCGCCGCCGAAGCGGGCGATCACTTCCTTGAGACTGGGGCCTTTTGGCGGGGTAGCGGACATATAAGGCATCTGGGCTTTCGTTTCGCTTCTACTATATACTCATTCCCATGCACAATTTGAGCGATACCGCCGAACATATCCTCCCAGAGATCGAACGGGTCGGCGGCCGTCTCGTAACCGCCCGCGATGCGGTCGGCCGGGTGATCTTCGGTCAGGGCGATGTGGTGGAGGAAACTCTCATCACTTTACTGGCCGGTGGCCATGCCCTGCTGGTCGGTGTGCCGGGTCTCGCCAAGACCAAGCTGGTCGAGACCCTGGCCAAGGTTCTGGGCCTCGATGCCCGCCGCGTGCAGTTCACCCCCGACCTCATGCCGGCGGATATCGTCGGCTCCGAGGTGCTGGAGGAAAGCGAAACCGGGCGGCGCTCGTTCCGTTTCATTCCCGGCCCGGTTTTCTGCCAGCTGCTGATGGCCGACGAAATCAACCGTGCCAGCCCGCGCACGCAATCCGCACTGCTGCAGGCGATGCAGGAACGCCAGGTTTCGGTAGCCGGCCAGCGCCACGAACTCCCCGCGCCCTTCCATGTGCTGGCGACGCAGAATCCGCTGGAGCAGGAAGGCACCTATCCGCTGCCGGAAGCCCAGCTCGACCGCTTCCTGCTGCAGATCGACGTGCGCTATCCCGACCGCGAGGCAGAGCGCCGCATGCTGTTCGCCACCACCGGCGCGGCGGAAGAATCGATCCCCACCGTGCTGAACGCCACTGACCTGATGGCCGCCCAGCGCCTCGTCCGCCGTATTCCAGTAGGCGAGAGCGTGGTGGAAGCCATCCTCAATCTGGTCCGTGCCGGCCGCCCCGAGGAAACCGACATTCCCGGACTGGCCGAACTGGTGGCCTGGGGCCCCGGCCCGCGCGCCAGCCAGGCCCTGATGCTGGCAGTGCGCGCCCGCGCCCTGCTGCAGGGCCGCCTGGCCCCCTCCATTGAAGACGTGCTGGCACTCGCCGGTCCGATCCTGCGGCATCGCATGGCCCTCACCTTCGCCGCCCGCGCCGAAGGCGTCACCGTTTCCGACGTCATCGCAAAGCTGACCGCTCCCTTGCGATGACAGCGGCCGTAGCGGCTGGAACAACCGCTAACGCCCGGCGCCAGCGCGCCGAACACTTTGCCGCATTCCTGCCACCGCTGCTGGTGGCCGCCGAACGTGTGGCCGCGACCGTGGAGCAGGGCGTGCATGGCCGCCGCCGTGTCGGCCCCGGTGATGCCTTCTGGCAGTTCCGCCGCTACAGCCAGGGCGATGCACTGACCCGCATCGACTGGCGCCAGACCGCCAAGCGCCAGGTCGCCTTCATACGCGAAAACGAATGGGAAGCTGCCGAAAGCGTATGGCTGTGGCGCGATCCCTCGCCCTCCATGCGCTGGAAATCCAGTCTCGGCATGGAACAGAAGGACGAGCGCGGCGATCTGCTGCTGCTGGCCCTGGCCAGCCTGCTGCTGCGCGGCGGCGAGCGCGTCGCCCTGCTCGGCCATCCGCAGCGGCCGGCCGCAGGCCGCATGGTGATGGAGCGCATCGCCGAGCGCCTGATCCGCTCGCGCTTCGAGACCGCCGAAGCCAGCCTGCCGCCGCAGCAGGTGCTGCCACGCTATGCCCATGTCGTGCTGCTCGGCGACTTCCTGTATCCGGTAGCCGAGATAGCCACCCGCCTGCGCCAGTATGCCGATATGGGTGTGAAGGGCACGCTGCTGCGGCTGGTCGACCCCGCCGAGGAAGACTTCCCCTACAAGGGCCGCACCCGCTTCCTCGGGCTGGAAGGCGAAGACCCGCTGCTGGCGCCGCGCGCCGAAACCATGGCCGATGAATGGCGCAGCACCTTTGCGGCGCATCAGCATGAACTGGCCGAGGTCTGCCGCCGGCTCGGCTGGCGGCATATCAAGCACCGCACCGACCGGCCGCCGCAGACGGCGCTGCTGACGCTCTATCAATCCCTGCAGGGCGAGCGCGCCCTGCCTGTGGGGCGCTGATCATGCTGTCGCTTGGCGCACTGGCCTTTGCCACGCCCTGGGCGCTCGCCGCCCTGGCCAGCCTGCCCGTGTTGTGGTGGCTGCTGCGCATCACGCCGCCGCAGCCCAAGCTGGTGACCTTCCCGCCGCTGCGCCTGCTGCTCCTGCTGCGCCCCAAGGAAGAAACCCCGGCGCATACACCGCTGTGGCTGCTGCTGCTGCGCCTGCTGATCGCCGCCCTGGCGATCCTGGCGCTGGCCGAACCGATCCTCAATCCGCAGGCCGTGCAGCGCGACGGCGAGGCTCTGGTGCTGGTCATCGACGACGGCTGGACCGCGGCGCCGCGCTGGCGTG
Source organism: Ferrovibrio terrae (assembly GCF_943371255.1). Taxonomy (GTDB): domain Bacteria; phylum Pseudomonadota; class Alphaproteobacteria; order Ferrovibrionales; family Ferrovibrionaceae; genus Ferrovibrio; species Ferrovibrio terrae_B. The sequence goes on from NZ_CALRUC010000042.1 coordinate 4,695, forward strand.
AAAAGATCGCCCGCGCCGACGCGCTACTGGAAAGCGCCGAACGCGACGGCCGCCCGGCCCTGCTGATCACCACCGCTGCACCGGCCAATGGCGAGGCGATGCAGCCGAGCCAGCTGATGCCGGCCGGCGACCTGCGACCGCTGATCGCAACCCTGCAGCCCAAGGCCTGGGCCAGCGACCGTGCCGCCCTGGTGCAGGCGCTGCAGCAGGCACGGCTGCCCGACAGTGCCGATGTGGTCTGGTTGAGTGACAGCCTGCGCGATGACGAATCCGGTGAGGGCACCTATACGCTGGCCGAGTGGCTGCTGCGCCTGGGCCCGCTCAGTGTCATCACCGCGCCCGACGATGTGGCGCTCGCCCTGTTGCCGCCGGTCACCACCGCGCAGGGCGACAGCGTGACCGTGCGGCGCAGCGGCAATGCGACCGGCGACCAGACGGTGACACTGCGCGCCGTCACCGACCAGGGTCGCGTGCTGGCGCGCGACTCCCTCAGCTTCAGCGGCCGCGCCGAAACCGCCAGCCACAAGCTCGATCTGCCGAGCGAATTGCGCAACCAGCTTTCCCGGCTTGAGATCGAGGAACAGCCCAGCGCCGGCAGCGTGCAGTTGCTGGATGATCGCTGGCGCCGCCGACCGGTCGGCCTGGTCACCGGTGGCGCGGTCGAGACCCGCCAGCCTCTGCTGGGCGATCTGTTCTATCTGGAGCGCGCGCTGACCCCTTATGCCGAGCTGCGGTCCGCGCCGGTTGGCGAGCTGCTGCAGCGTGAGATCGCCGTGGTGGTGCTGGCCGATGTGGCCCAGGTGGTGGCGAGCGAAACCCGCCAGCTGGAGCAATGGATCGACAAGGGTGGCGTGCTGCTGCGCTTTGCCGGTCCGCGCATGGCCGAGGCCACGGATGGCCTGCTGCCGGTCAAACTGCGTCAGGGCGCGCGCCAGCTGGGCGGTGCGCTGTCCTGGTCGCAGCCGCAACGGCTGGGCGCCACGCCGGAAACCAGTCCCTTCTATGGCCTCGCCGGCAGCAACGAGGTTAGCGTCAGCCGCCAGGTGCTGGCCGAACCGGAGGCGCAGCTGGGCGACAAGACCTGGCTGCGACTGGAAGACGGCACGCCACTGGTCACCGCCACCCAGCGCGGCAAGGGCTGGCTGATCCTGGTGCATACCACCGCCAACACGCTGTGGTCAGATCTGGCATTGAGCGGGTTCTATGTCGAAATGCTGCGCAAGGTGATCGATCTGTCGCAGGGCATCACCGGCACCGGCGAAGCCGCCGATACGCCGCTGCCGCCGCTGAGCGTGCTGGACGGTTTCGGTCGTGCTGCCGAGCCCGGCCCCGCCGTGCAACCGCTGCCGCCGCGCGCACTTGCCTCGACCAAACCCAGCCCGCGCCATCCACCGGGCTGGTATGGCCGCCTCGACAGCCGGCAGGCCCTCAACACCGCCAATGCCGAAACCAGATTGCTGCCGGTGACCAACTGGCCATCGGCCGTGACCCAGCTGCGCCTGGATGCCACCTCGCGCGAGATGCATCTGCTGCCCTGGCTGCTCGGCGCAGCACTGCTGCTGTTCCTGGCCGACTGGCTGATCGGGCTGGGCCTGCGCGGCCTGCTGCCGGCACGGCTTACTGACTGGCGCAAGCCGGCCGCCGCCATGCTGGCCGCAACCCTGCTGCTGGCTTCCGGCATCGCTGAAGCCCAGACACGCCGCAATACCAATACGCTCTCGGCGAATGACGAGTTCGCGCTGAAGGCCTCGCTCGACCTGCGGCTGGCCTATGTCGTCACCGGCCAGGCCGATGTCGACCAGCTGAGCCGCGCCGGCCTCTATGGCCTGACCGAAGTGCTGTTCCGTCGCACCTCGATCGAGGCGGCCGAGCCGCTCGGCGTCAATCTGGAAGCCGACGACATCTCGCTGGTGCCGTTCCTCTACTGGCCAATCGTGCCGCAGCAGCCGCAGCTGTCGGATGCCGCGCTGCGCCGTCTCGACCTGTTCATGAAGACCGGCGGCATGATCCTGTTCGACACCCGCGACCAGGCCATGGGCCTGAGCGGCACAGCGGCCAGCCCGAATACCGACAAGCTGCGCCAGCTGCTGGCCCGGCTCGACATTCCGCCGCTGATGCCGGTGCCTGACGACCATGTGCTGACCAAGGCGTTTTACCTGCTGCAGGACTTTCCCGGCCGCTACAGCGGCGGCACGCTGTGGGTCGAGCGCCATCCGGGCGGCGACAAGGATGGCGTCACCTCCATCGTGATCGGCAGCCATGATTTCGCCGCCGCCTGGGCCATCGACAGCAACGGCCGGCCACTGGCGGTCACCGTGCCGAATGCGCCGCGCCAGCGCGAATTTGCCTATCGCTTCGGCGTCAACCTGCTGGTGTACACGATGACCGGCAACTACAAGGCCGACCAGGTGCATATCCCGGCGCTGCTCGAGCGCCTGGGCAACTGAACACCGCAGCAGCATGAACAGCGCCCTTACACTCGATTTCGCCCCGCTGGTCCCCTGGCCGCTGCTGCTGGCCTGCGGCGCCATCGCACTGGTGCTGACCATGCTGGGCCTGTGGCGCCATGCCCGCGGCACGCTGCTGCGTGCGCTGGTGGCGGTGCTGGCCATCGGCACGCTGGCCAACCCGGTGGCGCGCAAGGAAGAACGCAGCACCCTGCCCGATATTGCCGTGGTGGTGGTGGACGAAAGCCCGAGCCAGGGTATCGCCGACCGCCAGCGCCAGGTCGAACAGGCCGAGGCGGTGCTGCGCGAAAAACTCGGCGCCATCGAGAATCTGGAACTGCGCGTGGTGCGCGCCGGCAAGCCGGCGGCCGAAACCGCCGACCGCGACGAAGGCACCCGGCTGTTTACGGCGCTGACACTGGCGCTGAGCGACCTGCCGCGCCATCGCCTGGCCGGCAGCATCCTGGTCACCGATGGTCAGGTGCATGACATGCCGGCCGAGATCGCCGCCGCCCAGGATGTGACCGGCGCGCCGGTGCATGTGCTGCTGACCGGCCGGCCCGATGAGCGCGACCGCCGGCTGGTGGTGCGCAATGCACCCACCTTCGGCATGGTCAACCAGGATCTGAACGTCACCCTGCGGGTCGACGATACCGGCGCGGCGCCCAACGAAATGGCCGAACTGCGCTTCCGCCAGCAGGACGTCGGCGAACGGGTGCTGCAGGTGCCGATCGGGCGCGATGTCACCGTACCCTTCAGGCTGTCACGCGCCGACCGCAGCCTGCTCGAATTCGAAGTACCGCCGATCCCGGGCGAGCTGACGCCGCTGAACAATCGCGTGGCGCTGTCGGTGAACGGCGTGCGCGACCGCCTGCGCGTGCTGCTGGTCACCGGTGAAGTGCATGCCGGCGAGCGCGTCTGGCGCAACCTGCTGAAGGCCGATCCCAATGTCGATCTGGTGCATTTCACGATTCTGAGGCCGCCGGACAAGCAGGATGGCACGCCGATCCGCGAGCTGTCGCTGATTGCCTTCCCGATCCGCGAACTGTTCGAGATCAAGCTGAACGAGTTCGACCTGATCATCTTCGACCGCTACCGGCGGCGCGGCATCCTGCCGACCGCTTACTACGAAAATATCGCCCGCTATGTCCAACGCGGCGGCGCCTTCCTCGAAGTCTCCGGCCCGGCCTATGCCACGCCACTCAGCATCTATCGCACGCCGGTCTCCGAAGTGCTGCCCGGCCGGCCGAACGGCACGATGCGCACCGAGCCTTTCACGCCACAGTTGAGCGCCATCGGCAAGCGCCATCCGGTCACGGCCGGTTTACCCGGCTCGGTGGGCGAAAACGGCCAGCCGACCTGGAGCCGCTGGTTCCGTGTCATCAATGTGGATCTCACACGCGGCACGCCGGTGATGGAAAGCCCGAACCGCGAACCGTTGCTGGTGCTCGACCGCGTCGAAAAGGGTCGCGTGGCGCAGTTCTATTCCGACCATATCTGGCTGTGGTCGCGCGGCTACGAGGGCGGCGGCCCGCAGGCCGAGTTGCTGCGCCGGCTGGCGCACTGGCTGATGAAGGAACCCGACCTGGAGGAAGAGGCTTTACGCGCCGATGCCAAGGGCGGCCGGTTGGAAGTCGAACGCCGCAGCCTGACCGAACGCAAGGAACCGGTGACGGTGATCCGTCCGGACGGCAGCGAAACCCGCCTGATGCTGGAAGAACTGGGCGACGGCATCGCCAGAGGGCGGCTGCCGGTCGAGATGCCCGGCATCTACCGCGTGCGCGACGGCGAGCGCGAAACGGTGGCCACCATGGGTGCGATCAACCCGCGCGAATTCGCCGATCCGCGCGCCACGCCGGCGATCCTGAAGCCGCTGGCCGATGCCAGCCACGGCAGCATCGGCTGGCTGCGCGAGGGTATGCCAGATATCCGCATGGTCGAGAAGCCGACCCGCAGCGCCGTGCGCGAGCAGGCCGGCCGCGGCTGGATCGGGCTGTATCGCCAGAACGACTTCGTGGTCACCGGACTGACGCTGACGCCGCTGGCCCTGCCGCTGGCGGTGCTGACCGCGCTGCTGCTGGCGATGCTGCTGATGTGGCGGCGCGAGAGCCGCTAGCGCGACAGCCGCTTAACGGCTTCCGAAACCGACAGACCAGCCTGCCAACCTGCAGCCTGCCCAGCGGCATTCACCCGCGTCAGCATGCCATGCACCCATGCATCTGCCGCATCACCGATGCGGGCCGAGTCATGACTGTAGGCCGCTGCCGGATAGGGCAGCAGCACCAGCCCGGCCACGCCGGCATCATCCTTGCCGAAGCCAGCATCGTTGAGGAAGCAGCCGCGTAAACTGACGGCGATGGCAAACTCCGCGGCGCTCACCCCGCCATGGCTGCCAGACACCACCAGCCAGCCGGCGTCCTCGCTGCGGATTTCAGCGATGCTGTCGAGCAGAAGCAGGCGACCGCCATTGCCATCGGGCAAGACGGTGCGCGCCATGATTAAGCTGCCGCCTTCTTGCGGCTGGTCTTCACCGGCTTGCCGACCATGCCGCTGACGCCCTGCAGCGCACCCGCCGCCAGTTCCATCACCTGGAACCGCTCGCGTTCGACCCAGCCGGGCATCTCCAGGCCGCGATCGGCGGCACCGACAAAGCCGAAGGGTTCGTAATAGGGTTTGTCACCGACCAGGATGCACAGGCCATGGCCGAGCCGGGTGGCGGTGTAGAGGCTGTGCCGGATCAGGGCGCGGCCGATGCCCTGGCCCTGGTAATCGGGATGCACCGTCACCGGACCCAGCATGATCGCCGGCGCGGCCTGCTCGCCGATGGCGACCGGCCAGTAGCGGATCGAGCCCAGCACCACGCCATCCTCGTCACGCACCACGAAGGCAAGCGCCTTCACATGCGCCACATTCTCGCGCAGCCGGTACACGGTCTTGCGGGTGCGATCCGAGCCGAAGGTGAGATCCAGCAGGGTATCGATCTGGGCGGCGTCGGACGGCCGCTCGGGCAGAATGGGGTACATGAGTTTGCTTCCAGCAACGATTTCGGACACCAGAGGCGGACGGGTGGCCTTAGCCTTCCGTCCGGTTGGCCGGTTCGTGCTCATGGTGGAAGCAGATGTCAGTCGGAGATCGGTAGGCGACAATGACCCAGCTTCAGCGCGCACAAACGGCCGTTACGCACCGCTTTCGCATCATTTGCGTTTGCGGTGCGCTCATACGGGCTCGTCGATGTCGCCACTGGCGGGTCATGACACAAAGTCCTGTTAGGTCGCGAAAGTCGATTAGCATAGCCGGCCGGAGGCGTAAACCCGGTTTCACAGGGATTTCATATCTCCTGGTACACTCTTGGGCCGGGCTGTGTCGGCCAGAACACACTCCCAGGGCGGCTCGGGGCCAAACCGGCTGGCATAGAAATCGATAAAGGCCCGCACCTTGGGGGTCAGGTAACGCTGTGCCGGGTAGACCGCGTAGATACCAAGCGGCGCCGGCTCGTAGGCTTCCAGCAACGGCACAAGCCGACCGGCCGCGATATCAGGCCCGACGATAAAGCTGGGCAACCGGGCGATCCCATGGCCAGCCATCGCGGCATTGCGCAGCGAATCGCCGTTGTTGGTCGTCAGCCGGCCCGAGACTTTCACCGCATAGGGTCCCCCCGGCCCTTCGTAATGCCAGGTGCCGGGCTCGGGCAGGTATTTGTACATCAGGCATTCATGCTGGCGCAGGTCATCGGGTTTGAGCGGCACGCCGGCTTTGCGCAGATAGGATTCCGACGCGCAGGTGATCGGTCGCACCGGGGCCAGACGTCGCGCCGTCAGCGTGGAATCAGCCAGATTGGCGCCGATGCGGATGGCCACATCCACCTCTTCTTCCAGCAGGTCGATGGTGCGGTCGTTGAAGGTGAGATCGACCTTCAGCTCGGGACACAGCGCCAGCAGTTCGGGCAGCAGTGGTGCCACATAGGCCAGGCCAAAGCTCATCGGCAGGTTCACACGCAGCAGGCCGCGCGGCAGGACCTGCAGATTCTGCACGGCGGCATCCACGGCTTCCGCCTCCAGCAACACACGCTGGGCATGATCCAGCACGATGCGGCCGGTCTCGGTCAGCGACAGTTTTCGCGTCGTGCGCTGCAGCAGCTGGGTCCCCAGCCGCTGCTCCAGCCGCGACACCTGCTTGGAGACAGCCGATTTCGACAGTGCCAGTGCTTCGGCCGCGGCGCTGAAACTCTCCAGCTCCACTACCCGGGCGAAAACGGCCAAGTCAGCCAGATGGTCCATATTGTTTCCCATAGGAAACAATAATATTCCAAACACGACATTGTTTCAATTCGAGAAAAGCTTACTTTCGCCTCAACACCAACCCACCCCCTAACTGGAGAAGCGACAATGACCAAGGTTCTGGTGCTCTACCATTCGATGTACGGCCATGTTGAAAAGATGGCCGAGGCGGTCGCCGCCGGCGCCCGGGAAGTCCCCGGCACCCAGGTGACGATCAAGCGCGTGCCCGAGACCATGCCGGAAGAGGCCTTCAAGAAGGCCGGCGGCAAGTGGGACCAGGCCGCCCCGATCGCCGAGCCGGCCGAGCTGGCCGACTATGACGCCATCATTTTCGGCACCGGCACCCGCTTCGGCAACATGACCAGCCAGATGCGCAGCTTCCTCGACCAGACCGGCGGTCTGTGGGTCAAGGGCGCGCTGGTCGGCAAGGTGGGCAGCGTCTTCGTCTCCACCGGCACCGGCGGCGGCAACGAAACCACCGCGAGCAGCTTCCACACCACCCTGCTGCATCATGGCCTGGTGATCGTCGGCCTGCCCTATGCCATTCCGGAGACGATGGACATCAGCGCGGTGAAGGGCGGCTCGCCGCTCGGCGCCGGTACCATCGCCGGCCCGGACGGCAGCCGTCAGCCGAGCGAAACCGAACTGAAGACCGCCCGCTTCCAGGGCAAGCATGTGGCGGGCATTGCCGCCAAGCTGAAGGCTTAACTAAGTCTCTAACTGCGGCGACGGCTGGGATAGGATCAGCCGTCGCCGATGGAGGTTTCCATGATTCATCTTGTTCCTTTCGATGATCTCGGTCGCATGAATGTCGACTGGCTGAACAGCCGGTTCCATTTCAACTTCTCCGGTGTCGAGGCCCCCATGGGCTACGGCTTCGGGCCGCTGCGGGTGTGGAACGATGACGAAATCGCGCCGCATTCCGGCTTCCCGATGCATGGCCACCGCGACATGGAGATCATCACCTATGTCACCAAGGGCGCCATCAGCCATGAAGACAGCCTGGGCAACAAGGGCCGCACCCCGGCCGGCGATGTGCAGGTGATGTCTGCCGGCACCGGCATCATGCATTCGGAATACAATGCCGAAGACGAACTGACGCATCTGTTCCAGATCTGGATCCAGCCGCGCCAGGCGAAGCTGAAGCCGCGCTGGGACCAGGCACAATTCCCCAAGGCCGATCGCGCCAACAAGCTGGTGCCGCTGGCTTCGGGCGAGGAGCCTGTGCTATCGGCCAATCCCGGCACGCTGCTGATCCACCAGGATGCCACGCTGTTCGGCGCCCTGATCGAAAAGGGCCAGAGCGCCACCTACGAACAGAAGGCCGACCGCATGGCCTATCTGGTGGTAGCCGATGGTTCGGTGACGGTGGATGGCCAGCAGGTCGCCACCCGCGCCGGCGCGGCGCTGGTGGGTGACGGCAAGATCGAGATCACGGCCACCGATGGCGCCGAAATCCTGCTGTTCGATCTGCCGCGGCCGACCGGACGCCCGAACTAACTTCGGACTGGATTACTCCTGAGACTTTGGGCGGCCCTGTTCCGACAGGCCGCCCAAAGCTTTTTCAAGCCGGTCGATATCGGCCAGGTGCATCATGGCAGGCGCACCATAGGGCAGGCCGACGCCGCTCTCCTTCAGGCATTTATGGATCGCAAAGCGCAGGTCGCTTTCGATCATGTGCCGCTTCTCCACATCCGCGATATGGCCACGCAGCGCGAACAACAGGGTGCCGGACCCGAAATCCCGGAAGATCACCTGCGGTGCCGGCATGCTGAGAATATCCGGGTGGCTGGTCAGGCAGTTCAGCAGCACCTCGCGCGCCTTCTCCAGGTCGGCGGCATAGGACAGGCTGACGGCGACATCGACGCGGCCCAGCCGGTTACGATGTGTCCAGTTCATCACCGGACTTGAGATCAGCTCCGAATTGGGAATGATCACCGAGGCGCGCGGGAAGGTCTCGATCTCGGTGGAGCGCACATTGATGCGCCGCACATAGCCTTCGCGATCTCCGATCACCACCCAGTCGCCGACCTTCACCGGCCGCTCGATCAGCAGGATCAGGCCCGAAACGAAGTTGTTGACGATATTCTGCAGGCCGAAACCGATACCGACCGATAGCGCACCGGCGATGATCGCGAGATTGGACAGATCAAGCCCGACCACGCCGACGCCAGCCACCATGGCCAGCAGATAGCCGACATAGGTGAGCCCGGTGACCATGGAATTGCGCACACCGGGGTCGATGCCGCTCTGCTGTTCCAGCCGCGCGTTGAGCCCGCCGCTGAGAAACCGGGTCAGGCCGATGCCGATCACCAGCACCACCACGGCGGCAAGGATGTTGCCTAGCGAAATCGTCACCGGGCCGATGGAAACGCCGTAGAACAGTTCCAGCGTGTAGCCGATCAGCGTCGCGCGACTGACGCCCCAGGCAAAAGCCAGGCCTATCAGCAGTAGCATGAACAGCACGATATCGGCCAGCAGGCCGAACAGCAGCTGGCTGGTCGTGCTCAGCGGGCCGCTCAGGCCCAGCGTCTGGCGCCAACTGCGGAAGCGGCTTTCCGGATTCTCGGCCAGATTGGAAAGACCATCGCGCACTGCGCTGCGCACCAGGGCGTAAGCGCCCAGGGTGAGGCACGAACCGAGCAGGCCGTAAGACAGGAAGGCGGCGGCACCGTAGTAGCCTAGCAGCAGGCCGGCGAGCGAGACTAGGTTAAGGCCGAAAACCAGTGCCGCGAACAGCCGCAAGGGCCGCATGTCATCGATCAGCGGTCGCCACAGCCGCGGATCTGAAAATGCCAGATTGGTGATCACCAGGAACAGCGCCACGGCCGCGATCACCATGTCGCGACCGGCAGTTCCGAAATCCGGGACGCGCGAAGGCGCAACCAGCAGTGCGACCAGCACCATGCCGATCGAGAAGGCGGTGACGCGGCGCTGCAGGCGATTGCGCTCCAGTTGCGGCAACGGGATCAGCGCCCAGGCCGGATAGCGCGGCGACAACGTCGCCTGGGCCAGGCCGCGCGCCAGCAGCGCAATGCTGATCGCCTGCATCAGCATGAACATGATGCGGCCGACCAGCCCGTTCGCCCAGTCATTGCCGACCAGCACACCGTAGGTGGCCCACAGCGCCGCCAGCGGCATGGCCGTCTGGCTGATCAGCACCGTGAAAGACGCAATCGTGCGCCGGCCAGCAGAAGGCTCGCCGTCGCTGTCAGGGCGGATGCCATAGGTCTGATGCAGCCAGCGCTGCAACGGGATCAGCAGCACAACAGTGAGTACCGCCACCATGATGATCTGCAATAGCGTGGTATGGCCGGAACGGCGGTTGTCGTCGGCCTGCCACCACTGTTCCGGTGCCGCCATCACCTGCGTGGAAACGGCGCGGATGTCCTCGATGCCATTGCGCCAGAAATTCGGACTGAATGGCGAGGCGCCGCGATAGAGCAATTGCCGGGTGAACTGGCGCCGCGCCTCGTCGGCCACCTCATCCTGCAGGGCTATGATGCGGGTGAGCGCCAGCTCGGCCTGCTTGGCGCTGTCTTGTATCGATTGCAGGCGCACGGCGAGCTGCCGGCGCGACTCCGTCACTGCAGGTGCTTCGCGCGGCTGGCCGGTCGCCGGCGCCGGCCCCAGGGCATCGAGCTGCGTCTGCGTGCCTGTCACCGCCTGGCGGAACTGGTCGCGTTCAATACTGGCATTGACGCGCAGGCGATCCAGATCGGCACGCAGGGCGGCAAAGCCGTCGTCATCCATGCGCGGATCGCGCAACTGGCGCGTGACAGCCGACAGGGCCGCGTTCCAATCGGTCGGCGTCAGGGCGCCGGACGTGCCGGACGCACCGCCGCCAGGCTGGGCCTGGGCCGAGGCAAGCGTGACAAGGACGAGACACAGCACCAGTCCGAAGTGGCGCAGGAACGGCAGGATGCGACGAATTGACATGGCGACTATGGTGAACAGGTTCAGGACAGACGGCGCGAGGCCGGCCAAAGCTATAGCTCAAACCGGGGTTAATTGCTCTCTTTGGCGCCCCATTGCGGCAAAAACGGGGCGACAGGGGGCTTCGACATACCGAGTCGCTCGCTTGACTTCGCCCGCGCCGCTGTCTTTGCTGGCGGCATGACCGAGCGGATCGAATGCGATATCGCCGTGGTTGGCGCCGGCGCCGCCGGCATCACCGTGGCTGCTGGCGGTGCCATGCTCGGCGCCAAAACGGTTCTAATCGAGCGCGACCACATGGGCGGTACACGGCTGTATGCCGAGCTGCCGTTGCAGGCGCTGGCCGCTGCCGCCCGTCACGCCACCGACTGGCAGCATGCGGCAAAGCTTGGCATTCACTATGACGAACCCGATATCGACATCCTGGCCGTGCTGCGGCATGCCAATGCCGTCATCGCCGCCGCGGCGCCGAACGACTCGGCCGAACGGCTGGGCGCTCTTGGCGTAACGGTGCTGCAGGGTGAGGCGCGCTTTACCGCGCCTGATACGCTCAGTGTTGGCAGCGCCCTGGTCACGGCACGCCGTTTCGTCATCGCCAGTGGCGCAAAACCAACAATGCCGGCAATTCCCGGCCTGGAGGATATCGCCTGCCTGACCCCGCAATCGATCTTCGATCTGGCCGAACGCCCGCTGCATCTGCTGGTCGTGGGCGGCGGCGGCACCGGCGTAGCCTGCGCGCAGGCCTTCCAGCGCCTGGGTGTGCGGGTGACGCTGATCGAACGCCAGCACTGCCTTGCGCGCCACGATCCGGAGCTGCGCGACCTGGTCGTCGATGCCCTGCGCCGCGACGGCGTGACGCTGCATGAGCAGACCACGATCACCCTGGCGGAAAATTCCGCCACCGGCATCGTACTGACCCTGCATCATGCCGACGGCAGCACCGATCGTATCGCTGGTTCGCATCTGCTGCTGGCAACCGGCTGGCAGGCCGATCTTGCTGCCCTCGACCTGCGGCAGGCCGGCATCACCACAGGGCCGCGTGGAATCGTGGTTGACGGTACCCTGCGCACCAGCAACCACCATGTCCATGCCATCGGGACCGCGGTCGATCCGCAGGCGACAACGGCAATCGTCGTGCATCATGCCGGCGTGGTGCTCAAGAATATCCTGCTCCGGCTGCCCCTGCGCGCCGACCGCAGGGCTGCTGCCGATCTGGTCGCCTGCGATCCGGAACTGGCCTGTGTGGGGCTGAGCGAGGCCGCCGCGCGCGCGCGCCATGGCCGCATCCACATCCTGCGCCGCCCCTTCATTCTCAACGAGCGCGCCCTGGCGGAGGGGCGCAGCGAAGGCCTGCTCAAGGTAATGACGACACCGACCGGCCGCATTCTCGGCGCCGCCGCGGTCGGGCCGCAGGCCGCCGAGGTCCTGCATCCCTGGGCGCTCGCCATCGGCAAGGGGCTGGGCATCGGCGCAGTCCAGGGCATGATTGCGCCCTTCCCGGCCCGCGGCAGCAGTGCCCTGCAGGCGGCCGCCGATTTCTACCGTCCCAAGCTGTTCAGTCCGCTGACCCGGCGGATCGTCCAGTTCCTCGCCCGGTTCGGCTGACGCGCTATACTATCCTGCATCATGACCGCCGAGCCCCCCGCCTCGACCGATTCGACGCAACCGCCGCGCCCGCCCGGCGTCGCCAGCCTGTCCGGCCGCCTGCTGGTGCTCACCATTGCCTTCACCATGCTGTCGGCCGTGCTGATCTACCTGCCGGCAATGAGCCGGTTCCGCATCAGCTATTTTGAATCGCGCATCGAACTGGCCGACCAGGCTGCGCTCGCCCTGCTTGCAGCCCCCAACGGCATGGTCAGCGCCGAACTGGAAGACGAGCTGCTGCGCAATGTCGGCGGCAAGCTGGTGGCGATGCGGCGCAAGGAATCGAATGCCCTGATCCTGAGTGACCGCCAGGAATTGCCAATGCTCGGCAAGCCGGTCGATCTCAGCACCCAGCAATGGTGGGAAGGCATCATGAATGCGGTGATGGTGATGACCAGTCCCGCCAATGACTATGTGCGCGTGCTGGGCCCCTCGCCGCGCGATCCGCAGACCCGGATCGAGGTGGTGCTGCCGACGGCGCCGCTGAGTGATGCGCTACGCGATTTCTCCTGGCAGGTGCTGTGGGTAGCGCTGATCATCTCGGTCATCACCGGTGCCCTGGTCTATCTGAGCCTGCAATGGCTGCTGGTGCGGCCGATCCGTCGCCTGATCGTCAGCATCGTTGGCTTCCATGCCGCACCAGAAGACGCCCGGCAGATCATCCGCCCGACGCAGCGCCGCGATGAAATCGGCATGGCCGAGCGCGAGCTGCAGATGATGCAGCAGGATCTGCGGCAGGCATTGACCCAGCGCGCACGCCTGGCCCAGCTCGGCATCGCGGTCAGCAAGATCAGCCACGACCTGCGCAACATGCTGGCCTCGGCGCAGTTGGTCTCCGACCGCCTTGCCACCTCGGCCGATCCCACCGTGCTGCAGGTCGCGCCACGCCTGGTCGGCTCGATCGACCGCGCCATCGCGCTCTGCGCCCAGACCCTGCGGTATGGCAAGGCCGAAGAGCGGGCGCCGGAGCCCTGCCGCATCGCCCTGCGCGATTTCGTCGATGATGTCGCAGCCGCACTGGGTCTGCCGGACGGCACCGGCATCCGCTGGCATAACGCCGTGCCGGAAAACCTGCTGCTGCAGGCCGACAGCGAGCATCTGTACCGCGTGCTCAATAACCTGATCCGCAACGCCACACAGGCGATGCCCGATGGCGGCGATATCCGGGTCGCCGCGGCCCTTGCCGAAAACGGCGTGGTGATCGAAGTGGCCGACAGCGGTGGCGGCCTGAGCGATGCGGCCCAGACCCATCTGTTCGAGCCCTTCCGCGGCGGTCGCAGTGGCGGAACCGGCCTTGGCCTTGCCATCGCCCGCGAACTGATCCGCGGCCATGGCGGCGACCTGGAACTGGCCCGCACAGGTCCGCTGGGCACCACCTTCCGTATCCGCCTGCCACAGCCGGCTGCCTGAGACACTCGGCAGGCCGGATGCCTTATGGCTAACGCGTTTTAACCATATCGCTTAACTGGATATTCAATCCATCCGGCGCGATAATGCGTAGCCAGAATGGCTGACCGGTATCCAGATGGCTACCGCACGCAGGAGAGAAGCCCATGCGTAAATTGATTCAAGCGGTCCTGATTCCGCTGTTGCTCGTCGGCTCTATATCGGCCTGCTCCGATCAACGCAGTGACCTTACGCCTTTCACCCAGAGCACGGCTGTCGGTGTCGGCTATGAGATTTTCAAAGCGCGCGTCGAACGTCGCCTTGAGATGACCTGCAATCTGGAAAACGTGATCGTCGATGGCAAATATTGCGTCAGCAATTTCAAGCCGACCGATCGCCAGGAAGTGTTCTGTTTCAAGACGCTTGGTGGCGTCGACTGCTACGCGGAACCCGATCCCTATTCGCTGGAAGGCCGCCAGTTGCCAGCACCGCCGCGCGCACTGGCCGATCCGCGCATGCCGATGACCCCGCCCGGCCGCCGCCCGCAGCCCCAACTGCCCACTGCCCCCTACGACCAGCGGGTGGAAGAAATTCCGCCAGAAGCCATGCTCGTCAACGAGCCGGCGCCGGATCCGGCCATCAAGCCGATGTGATAACAGATCGCTGCGCGGCGCTGCCCGCCGGCGCCTGAACCGCGGATTTCTGTGACCGGCGTTACCCCGCCGGCCTCTTGCCAACGGCTGCATCGTGCTAGTTTCTGCCCCATGCAGAAACTGCACGACCGAACATGGACCTGGGAGCTGCCGGCGCCGCCGGCCGCGCTCTGGCCCTATCTCTCAGACACCGCCCGCTTCAACGAAGCCGCCGGCACACCGCGCTATGCGGTAGAGGAAATCACGCAGCCCGATGGCTCGGTGCGCCGTCGCGCCACTGCCAGTTACAAAGGCGTGGCCGTCGAATGGGATGATCCACCGTTTGAATGGGTGTTCGAGCGCGAATTCCGCCAGATGCGGATTTTCCAGCGCGGCCCGCTGCAAAGCCTAGGCCCCGCGCTGAAGCTGGAAGCCGGCCCGGATGGCGGCAGCCGTGTCACCTACCGCCTCGGCGGTACGCCGCGCGGCTTCCTTGGTCATCTGCTGTTCGCCACCGGGCTGCTGGACAAGATCGGCAAGGGCCTTGAAGAGATGGTGCGGCAGGCTGCCAGCTTTGCCGCCGGCCAGGCCGACATGCCCTTCCTTTACACGCCGCCCGAGCCGGCGCCGGAACAACGCGAGCGCCTCGCCAGCCTGACCCGGCAGATCGCCGCCGGGTCATACCATCATAACCTGGCCGACCGGCTGGCCGGCCATATCGCCACGGCACAGGAGGTCGACCTGATCCGTATCCGGCCGCGCCGCCTGGCGCGTGACTGGCAGGTGCCGGTCCGCCATGTTGCCGAACTCTGCCTGGAAGCGACGCGCCTCGGCCTGCTGGGGCTATCCTGGAACCTGCTCTGTCCGCGCTGCGGTGGCGCCAAGGCGACGGCGGCAACGCTGGATCAACTGCCTCAACAGGCGCATTGCCCATCCTGCAACATCGCCTATGACGGCAACTTCACCAGCAATATCGAGATCAGTTTTCGTCCCGCCCCCGCGATCCGCAGTATCGGCGAGGGTGAGTTCTGCATGGGTGGGCCGCATGTGTCGCGCCACATTCTGGTGCAGCAGATTCTGCAGCCCGGCGAACAGCGCCGCATCGTGGTAACGCTGCCGGCCGGCGAATACCGCCTGCGAACCCTGGAACCCGGCGGCGAATGCGTGATCATGCATGATGGCGGCGCATTCCCGACCATGATTGCCGAAGATGCCGCCACACCGGATTTCACCATGCGTGCCGCCACCGGCGATACCATCGGCGGCCTGGTCCTGCACAATCTCAGCAGCCGGAAACTGACCTTCGTGATCGAATCCCGCGCCTGGCGCAGCGACGCGCTGACCGCCCATGAAGTAACGACATTACAGGCTTTCCGCGACCTGCTGCCGGCGCAGGTGCTGCGCGAGGGCGAGGATGTCGGCATCGACAGCATCACGCTGATGTTCACCGATCTGGAAGGCTCCACTGCGCTGTACGAGCGGCTCGGCGATGCGGCAGCCTATCGCCTGGTGCGTCGGCATTTCAGCTTCCTGGCGGAATCGATCCGCGAGCATGACGGCGCCCTGATCAAGACCATTGGCGATGCAGTAATGGCTGCGTTTGCCACGCCGGAACAGGCCGTGCGCGCCGCACTTGAAATCCGCGACCGCATCGGTGCCTTCAATCGCGACTATCTGGCCGAGCTGGCTGCCGAGGGCCAGGCAGCAGAGGCTGCCCCAGAGCTCGCTATCGGCCTGAAGATGGGTCTGCATGGTGGTCGCTGCATCGCCGTCACCCTGAACGAGCGGCTGGATTATTTTGGCAGTACGGTGAACATGGCCGCCCGCCTGCAGGGCCGCAGCCGGCGCGGCGAAGTGGTGCTGTCGGCGCCGCTGGCCGCCGATCCCGCCGTGGCGCCATTGCTGGACGGCCGCAAACTCAACCATGAAAGCGCCGAACTGAAGGGCTTTGAAAAGCCTGTCCCCTTCGTGCGCCTGACCGCCTAGTCCTCGGTCAGCGCTGAAAGCCCGAGCAGTGCCCGCCGACGCAGCCACAAGCTGGGCCGGTAGCGGTCGTCGCCGGTGATGGCCTGCAGCTGGGTCAGCACCGTATGCACGGTCTGCAGTCCCATCGCATCGGCCAGCGCCAGCGGGCCAAAGGGATAGTTCAGGCCCAGCATCATCGCCTTGTCGATATCGGGCGGGCTGGCGACACGGATCTGCGCCATCTCACAGCCCAGATTGGCCACCATGGCAGCGATGCGTTGGCCGATGAAGCCGGGGCTGTCATGGATCGCGGTCACCGCGCGCCCGCCTGCATGCAGGCGGGCCACCACGGCATCAAACAGGTCGCGGCGCGCACCCGGCGCCCGCATCAGGGTCAGGCGCTTTTCCAGCTTGCCGGCGATATCGAGGCCAAACAGGCGGCGATGATCCAGCCCGAGCCGTGCGGCATAGGTTGAGCAATCTTCGCCCAATGGCGCGCAAAGAATGGCGCTGTCTCCATCATCGAAACCGCTGACCTCAAAGCCGAAGCTGCGCAGCAGTTCGCCCAATGCCTCGTCATCGGCATCGGCCAGCACGACGCGGCCGGCCGGTTCTGCCGCCGAGGTCGCATCGGCCGAAGGCACCACGCCCTTGCCGGCTTCGTCATAGGCGAAGAAGCCCTGTTTGGTCTTGCGGCCGAACTGGCCGCTTTCCTTCAGCAACTGGTGCAGCGGCGCGGTGGCCAGCCGGCGGTCGTAGAAATAGCCTTCGTGGATGATTTGGCTGACCGGGAAATTGACATCGATGCCGGTCAGATCCATCAGCTCGAAGGGCCCCATCTTGAAGCCCCAGTTGTCGCGCATTACGGCATCGACCTGGGCCGGCGTTGCTACACCTTCAGATACGATGCGCAGCGCCTCCTGCGTATAGGCCCGTCCGCCCAGATTGACCAGGAAACCCGGGCTGTCCTGCACCACCACCGGCAGGCGGCCCATGCGCTCGCCCACCGCAACCAGGCTGGCAATCGTGGCATCCGAACTGCCCGGCGCGCGGATCACTTCCACCAGCTTCATCAGCGGCACGGGATTGAAGAAATGCAGGCCGGCAATGCGGTCGCGGTTCTGACAGGCCGCGGCAATGCTGGCGATGCGCAGCGACGAGGTATTGGAGGCCAGCAGACAATCGGGCCGCACGATTGCTTCCAGCTTGCGGAACACCTCCTGCTTGACCGTGAGATTTTCGACAATGGCTTCCACCACCAGATCAGCCGGGGCCAGCGCCTCCAGAGCGTCCACCACGCTCAGGCGGGCCTTGGCAGCCGTGGCGGCAGCCTCCTCAAGCCGGCCCTTCGACACCATCTGGTCAAGCTGGGCAAAGATCGCCTCGCGCGCCTTGGCGGCAGCGCCGGCCATGGCATCGAACAGCAGAACCGCCATGCCGCCGGTCATGCCGACCTGGGCAATGCCACGACCCATGGCGCCGGCGCCGATAACGCCCACAGTTTCAATCTTTTGCCCAGTTTCAGCCACAATATGTCTCCGTTTTGGCGGCAACATCCTGCCCATACAGGCCTTGATCCGCAAGCCATCGCACCCCACATCTTCGGTGTCCGGATGCCTTATAGGGTCCGTGCGCCGCTCGCTTTTATAAGGAGTATGGAATGACCCGCGTTTCGATCTTCTCCAGCCCCCTGCTGCTCGGCTTCGACCATGTTGAACGCATGATCGAGCGCGCCACCAAAGCGGGATCGGAAGGCTACCCGCCGTATAATATCGAACAGACTGGCGAGAATGATCTGCGCATCACACTGGCGCTTGCCGGTTTCAGCGCGACCGATCTTGGCATCACGGTGGAAGACAACCAGCTTGTCATCCGTGGCAAGCAGAGCGACGACAAGGAACGCATCTACCTGCATCGCGGTATCGCGGCGCGGCAATTCCAGCGCAGCTTCGTGCTGGCCGATGGCATAGAGGTCGTGCGCGCAGAACTGCGCAATGGCCTTCTGCATATCGACCTGCACCGGCCGCGGCCGGAATCACAGATTCGCAATATTGCGATCAACACGACGGATGGCGGCCGCAGCGATACGCTGGGCGTCACCGGCAAAACCGGCGGCTCCCGTTAAGTCTGCGCCGGAAGGAGAAAAACAATGGCCCTCCCCAACGATCACGACACCAAGCACGGTAATGCCGGCGACGTTACGCGTCCCCAGCCACCGATGACGGAAGAAACCTTTGCCAATCTCGGCGCGCCTGATCTGGCCTATATCCGGCCAGTACAGACGCCCGAAGGTGCGGCTTGGGGCATCTATTCCGCCAATGGCACCCAGCTCGGCTTCGCGCCGCAGCGCGATCTTGCCTTTGCGGCGGCGGTGCAAAACGACCTGATGCCCGTCAGCGTGCACTGACGGAACAGACCTGACGGTTACGACCAGTCCCCTTCGATGCAGCGCCGCGATCAGGCGGCGTGGCTGGTCGGGCTGTCGGTGAGCAGGGCGTAGATGGCATCGGCGCTCTCTGCGCCGCGCAGCTTCTCGCAGACCGCCTTGTCGCGCAGCAGGCGCGACACGCGCGCCAGTGCCTTCAGATGGTCGGCGCCGGCCGATTCAGGGGCCAGCAGAAGAAACACCAGGTCAACCGGCATTTCGTCGATCGAATCGAAATCAATCGGGCGTTCAACGCGGGCGAACAGGCCATAAAGCTTGTCCAGCCCGGGCAGGCGGCCATGCGGAATCGCAATGCCATTGCCAACACCGGTGGTGCCGAGGCGCTCGCGCTCCAGCAGGGTGTCGAAAATGGCGCGCTCATGCTGGCCAGTGATTTTTGCCGCGCGCGCAGAGAGTTCCTGGAGCGCCTGCTTCTTGCTGTTGGCCTTGAGGTTGGCGATTACGCCATCAGGGCTCAAGAGCTGAAAGATTTCCATCTGGAATCGTGCCTCCGCGGCTTCGCCGGTATGGGTCTGGTCTCAACCGAGACTCAGGCCGCATCTCCGGCCTGGGGGAGCCGCTGGTGATGATTGCGTCGCTTGCGTTTGTCGCGCCGGACCTGTTTAGCCAGCTTCTCCAGAGCATGGTCGAAGCTGAGATAGATTTCGTTACCCTCCGCCGCTGCCGTCATGGCGATACCTGCGCCGACATGCACAGTGCATACACAATGGAACATCGAACCGTCGCGCTTGAACACGACATTGGCCTCGATGGCATTGTCCATGTACTTGGACACGGCTGCGGAAAGATGTTCCTCGACATAGGCGCGTAGAGAATCGCCGAGGTCGAGCTGCTGTCCGGAAGTCAGGATTTTCATCTGTGTCGAAATCCGAGTTCGATCGGTCAGGGCATGAGTGTAGTACGGCGGCCAACGCCCGTCATGCGCGGCGGACCATAGAGAAGGCCTTTTTCCCTGTCAACCACGGGAAAATCCGTTAACCCATTGATTTAAAAGATATCCACAGCCATCCGGCTACGGTTTACCTTTGATCCCAAGGGCTAAGGCGCCAACCGGTCCGGTTCGGTACGAAAGATTCGGTCAACGGCTTCCACGCCGGATATGGTGACACCGAGATCGCGGATCAAGCCATTTGATATTCCGTATACCCAGCCGTGCAGGCTGAGATCCTGGCCGCGATGCCAGGCATTCTGCACGATGGTGGTCTTGGCCAGATTGAGCACCTGCTCGCGCACATTCAGTTCGCACAGCAGATTGACGCGCTTGTATTCCTCAACCACTTCCTGAAGCTCGGCCTCGTTGCGCGCATAGACATCGCGGATCGGTCGCAGCCAGTGGTCGATCAGGCCAAGCTGCTGCGGCTGCATCGCCGCACGCACACCGCCGCAGCCGTAATGGCCGGTGACGATGACATGCTTCACCTTCAGGAATTCGATGGCGTATTGCAGAACCGCCAGGCAGTTCATATCGGCCGGATGCACCAGGTTGGCGACATTGCGATGCACGAACAGCTCGCCGGGATCGAGGCCGACGATCTCATTCGCCGGCACGCGGCTGTCGGCGCAGCCGATCCACAGATAGGCCGGATTCTGCTGATGCGCGAGCCGGTCGAAAAATCCCGGATCGGCATTGAGCTTTGAAATCGCCCAGGCCCGATTGCTGTCAAACAGCGGTGCGATGTCAGCCATGTCTGTGCCCTCGCCTCAACCGGCCTTGAGCAGGCCGGCCTTTTTCAGACGGCGGCGCTCGACCGATGAGGGAATGTTCATTGCCTCACGGTATTTCGCCACGGTGCGGCGGGCGATGTCGACACCCTTGCCGGCCAGCATCTCGACGATCTTGTCATCCGACAGGACATCTTCGGCACTTTCGGTGTCGATCAGCGTCTTGATGCGGTGACGGATCGATTCCGCCGAGAAGGCCTCGCCGCCATCGGTAGCCGCAATGCTGGCGGTGAAGAAATACTTCATTTCGAAAATGCCGCGCGGCGTCGCCATGGTCTTGTTCGAGGTGACGCGGCTGACCGTGCTTTCATGCATCTCGATGGCCTCGGCCACTGCGCGCAGGTTCAGCGGTTTCAGGTGCGACACGCCATGGCGCAGGAAGGCATCCTGCTGGCGCACGATTTCGCTGGCCACCTTCAGGATGGTCTGGGCGCGCTGGTCGAGCGACTTGACCAGCCAGTTCGCCGAATTCAGGCAATCCGACATATAGGTCTTGGTCTGCTTCTGCTGGACGTTCGGCGTCGCGCCGTTGGTCGCCGCCTTTTCCGCCTTGGTCACGCGGGCATAGTAGCGGCTGTTGACCAGCACGCGCGGCAGCGTATCGCTGTTCAGCTCGACCAGCCAGCTGCCATCGTTGCCACGGCGTATATACACATCGGGCACCAGCGTCTGCACCGGCTCGCCACCGAACAGCAGGCCCGGCTTGGGATTCAGTGCGCGGATTTCCTGCACCATGTCGGCGATGTCTTCCTGGTCCACGCCGCAGATGCGCATCAGGCCCGGGATATCACGCTTGGCCAGCAGTTCCAGATTGTCGAGCAGGGCCTGCATGGCCGGATCAAGGCGGTCGCGTTCGCGCAGCTGCAGCGCCAAACATTCCTTCAGGCTGCGGGCGAACAGCCCGGCCGGCTCGATGGTCTGCAGGTCCAGCAGCACGGCCTCGACCTCGTCGGCCTCGATCCCCAGCCGCGTGGCGACCTCGTCCAGCGGCTCGGTGACATAGCCGGCTTCGTCCAGCGTATCGATCAGGGCCTGGCCGATCAGGCGGTCGGTCGCATTGGCCGGCATCAGCAGCCAGTGTTCCTGCACATGTTCGCGAAGGCTGAGCGTTTCCGACAGGGTCTGCTCCAAGCCGCCGCCCTCTTCGTCGAACCGCCCGTCGCCGCCGCGTCCGGTGATGTAATTGCTGCTCAGCCCCATATCGGCATTGGCGCCGTCATAGCCGCTGTCATTGTTGAAGGTGTTGTCGCCATCGGGATCGACATCCATGGCCTCGCGCGCCTTTTCGGCGATGCCGTCGGAACTCAGATCCAGGCGTTCGGCCGGTGCATCGCCATCAGCGACTTCAAAGGAATCGCGGGTATCCTCGGCGCCGGGTGCATCGCCGTCGATCCGCTCGAGCAGCGGATTGCGCTCCAGCTCCTGCTCGACATAGGCCATCAGTTCGAGATTGGAGAGCTGCAGCAGCTTGATCGCCTGCTGCAGCTGCGGCGTCATAACGAGCGCCTGGCCCTGCCTAAGCTCGAGACGGGGACCCATCGCCATGGTTATGCGCCCGTCACCAGCTGAACCGCTCGCCGAGATAAACCCGCCGGACATTCTCGTCGGCAACGATTTCGCTCGGGCTGCCCTCCATCAGTACCTTGCCATCATGCAGGATGTAGGCGCGGTCGATGATGTCGAGTGTCTCGCGGACATTGTGGTCGGTGATCAGCACGCCGATACCGCGATCCTTCAGGTGTGACACCAGCTGGCGGATTTCACCCACTGCAATCGGGTCGATACCGGCCAACGGTTCGTCCAGCAGCATGAAAGACGGCTGGGTTGCCAGCGATCGGGCGATTTCGCAGCGCCGCCGCTCGCCGCCGGACAAGGCCAGGGCCGGTGTGCGCCGCAGATGGGTGATCGAGAATTCGGCCAACAGATCGTCCAGCATTGCCTCGCGGCGATCGGTTTCAGGCTCGACCAGTTCGAGCACGGCGCGGATATTCTGCTCCACCGTCAGGCCGCGGAAGATCGAGGCTTCCTGCGGCAGGTAGCCCATGCCGAGCCGCGAGCGGCGATACATCGGCAGACCAGTGATGTTGTGGCCATCCAGTGTGATGCTGCCATGATCGGGCCGCAGCAGGCCGGTCATGATATAGAAGGTCGTGGTCTTGCCGGCGCCGTTGGGGCCGAGCAGGCCAACGGCTTCGCCGCGCTGGACATACAGCGACACGTCGCGCAGCACCGGCCGCTTCTTGAAGCTCTTGCCCAGGCGATGCGCCGCAAGGCCCGGATAAGGATTCTCGGCAACCAGGCGCAGGCCATCGCCGGCCGGATCAAGCTTTTCGTTACCGGTCGTCATCAGCGCCGCGCCCCCGGTGCCGGGGCGGGAGTCGGTGTGGCCGGCTTCTCGCCACCTTCGGGAATGATTACCGCCCGCACCCGCGTGCCCTGGGCCGGATCGCAGGTGCTGCGGCCGGTATCCTGGTACATCACGGCACGCGCGCAGACCAATGTGCTGTTGTCGCTGGTCATCAGAACATTGCCGGTGAGGGTGATCGTCCTCTTTTCCACGTCATACACGCCGAAATCGCCCTGGGCGCGTTCCTTCGGCGTCGAGACAAAGACACTGCCCTTCGCCTCGATCTTGCTGATCGAACTGGAATCGGGAGTGCCTGGCGCGGCCGGCGCTGCTGCCGGGCGTGCGGCAGGCTGCTGGCGCGGCGGCGTACCGCCCGCGGCTGCGCCGGCAGCCGGCGCGTTGCGGTCGCGGTAATACACGAACAGCTCTTCCGAACGCAGCCGGGTATCGCCCTGCACCACATCGACCTTGCCCTTGAAGATCGCCAGCTGCTTGTCCTGCTGCACTTCCAAGGTGTCGGAGGAAATCTCGATCGGTTGGTTGTTGCCCTGCCTGCTGTTGAGATTCAGCTGGGCGGCCGCGTCAGCGCCGGTCAGGGCAACAACGGCGGCAGCCAGAAACGCCGGGCGCAGACCGGACCGGCGGGCGAACAGATGGGAGAGTCGTATTGCCGTCATCCCTGCTTCCCTCGCGGAAGAATCGTCGTCTTCACGCCATTGATGAAAACGATGACCCGCCCCTTGTCGTAAACCCGCATGCCGTTGGCGCGGATCTGGCCGAACTCCGCCTGGCCCCACACCTTCTCGTCGCTGGATATCACCTTGGTCTGCAGGTTGACCTCGGCGGAATGGCCGTGCATCTCGCTGCCACGGTCACCATAGACATTGATGTTGCCATACAGGTCAAGCAGATGGGCGGTGCCATTATACAGCCCGGTATCCGCGGTCAGCGACCACCATTCGCCGCTGCTCATGGTGATATCGGCCTGCACGCGGTCCAGCGTCACCTGCTTGTCGTCCTTGGGGTCCTGAATGGCGCGGTCGGCCGTCACCACATAGGGCTGGCCGCTGGCATCCGAACCGCGGTATTTCGGATTGTTCATCACCAGCGCCGCGCTGGCGGAGTCCACATCGCTGAAACTCAGCGACAGGGTGTTGTGCCGCTTGGACAGCTGCGGCCAGGCGATCACCGCCGCCACGGTGCCGAGCGCGATCAGCGGCAGGATGAATTTCATGAAGCGGACAAAACCGCGCCGGCGCGGCAATGCCGACAGGATGCGCGCGCCATCGCGCGGCGCGAAATCGGCATTGCGACGGGTTTTCCGGGTGCCTGGCTGGCTGAGATCGGCTGTCATCATGGCGCCATGCATCAGGTGATCCCTGCACGCACGCAATCGTGCATATGCAGGATGCCAACGGGACGACCGTTCTCGACCACGAAGAAGGCGGTAATGCGGCGGCGATTCATCTCGCCCAGCGCCTCGCCGGCCAGCTGGTTGGGGCCGATGGTGATCGGCGATTTGGTCATCACCGTCTCGACCTTCTGCGCCAGCAGATCGCCTTCGATATGGCGGCGCAGGTCGCCGTCGGTGATGATGCCGAGCAGCTTGTCCTTGTCGCGCCCGCTCTTGCCGACAATGCCGATACAGCCAAAGCTGCGGCCGGCCATGGTGACTAGCGCATCGCGCATGCCGGTCCCGACCGCCACCATCGGCATTTCCGCCCCGCTATGCATCAGGTCTTTGACCTTGACCAGCTGACGGCCGAGCTTACCGCCGGGATGATAGATGCGGAACTGGTCCTTGGTGAAGCCGCGCCGCTCCATCAGGCCGACGGCGAGCGCATCGCCCAGCGCCAGCATCATGGTGGTGGAGGTGGTGGGCGCCTGCGCAATCGGGCAGGCCTCTTCCACCGGCGGGATCAGCAGCACCACATCGGCCGCCTCGCCCAGCGCCGACTTGGCCTTCTTGGTCATGGCGATCAGGGGAATGGCAAAGCGCTTGGCATGTGCAATGACATCGGCCAGTTCATGGGTTTCGCCGGAATTCGACAGGCAGATCACCACATCGCCCGGCATGATCATGCCAAGGTCGCCATGGCTGGCCTCGCCAGGATGGACAAAACTGGCCGGTGTGCCGGTCGAGGCGAGCGTGGCAGCGATCTTGCGCGCCACATGGCCGCTCTTGCCCATGCCTGAAATAATGGCACGCGCATGCGCACCCTCGCGGCTCACCGTCATCAGGATGTCGAGCGCCTTGCCGAAACTGCTGTCCAGATTGGCGGCCAGGGCGGCGAGCCCATTGGCCTCCATCAGCAGGACGCGGCGACCGACCTCGATATCGGGGCTGGCAGCCGGACGCCGGCTGGCAACCTGCACGACCGATCCCGACCGGGATGTACCGGCCCGGTTCGGGGCTTTCGCACGTTTCTTTCCGGCGCGCTTAATACGCGCGGCGGATGGTGCGGACGTCATGGGCTTCCACCGCTTGCGAGACACTAACAAGAATCGTGCCAAGTATGGAGAATCACCCCCGGAATTGCAAACCTGATGACCGGTTCGCAGCCAATTTCAGGGACTTGGCAGTATCGGGAGTAAAGGCCCGGATTAGTGGGCGAAAATGTCATCCTCGGGCCAGCCGGCCAGGTCGAGCGCCGCGCGGGCCGGCAGGAAGCCGAAGCAGGCCTCGGCAAGCGCCATGCGCCCCTCGCGCACCAGCATGCCGTCCAGCACGGTCTTCAGCTGATGCAGGTTCAGCACGTCGGAGGCCGCATAGCGCTGCTGCGCCTCGGTCAGATCCTGGGCACCCCAGTCTGACGACTGCTCCTGCTTGGAGATTTCCACGCCGATCAGGTCGCGGCACAGATCCTTCAGGCCATGGCGGTCGGTGAAGGTGCGCACCAGCTTGGACGCCGTGCGGGTGCAGTAGACCGGCGTGGTGTCGGCGCCCAGATACTGTTTCAGCGCCGCCAGGTCGAAGCGGGCGAAGTGAAACAGCTTGAGGATTTTCGGGTTTTCCAGCAGGCGCTTGAGGTTCGGCGCGCTATAGCCGGTGCCGCTGCGGAACTGCACCAGATGGGCGTTGCCGTCACCGGACGACAGCTGCACGACGCAGAGCCGGTCGCGCAGCGTGCGCAGGCCCATGGTCTCGGTGTCTATAGCCACCATGGTGCCGAGGTCGAGGCCGGCAGGCAGGTCGTTCTGATATACGGTGATGGTCATTTACGGTGCACTCTCGGGTGCTGCACTCGATTGCGGACGCCTTAAGCTACGCGGCGCGGCAATCGAGGAATTGGTGCCCAGGATAAGACTCGAACTTACACGACCTTTCGGTCACTAGCACCTGAAGCTAGCGCGTCTACCAATTCCGCCACCTGGGCAAACGGTGCAGCCGACCCGAGGGGCCGTCCGAACCGAGGCGAGTGTTTACGGCTCCGGACCGGAGAAGTCAAGCGCTGCCCGGCGGTATTCCGGCGGCGGTTATCGACAGGCTGCACAAGGGGTTGCGCAGAGGCAGCCAGCTGCCGATAACGGGGCGTCAGAAGGAGTTGGACGACCGATGGACAGCGTCGAATGTCTGGTGATCGGGGCCGGTGTGGTCGGCCTGGGGGTAGCGCGGGCCCTGGCCCGGCGCGGCCGCGAGGTGGTGATCGCCGAGGCCGCCGACCTGATCGGCAGCGAGACCTCCTCGCGCAATTCAGAAGTGATCCATGCTGGCATCTATTATCCGGCCGGCAGCCTGAAGGCCCGGCTCTGCGTCGAGGGCAAGCAGGCGCTCTATGCCTACTGCGCCGAGCGCGGCATCGCCCATAACCGCTGCGGCAAGCTGATCGTCGCCGCTGACGAGACGCAGCTTCCCGATCTGGAAGCCCTGAAGAAAAAAGCCGAGGCCAACGGCGTGCACGACCTGCAATGGCTGACGCGCGAGCAGGCGCTGGCGCTGGAGCCGCAGCTGCATTGCGTGGCAGCCCTGCTGTCGCCATCGACCGGCGTGATCGACAGTCATGGCCTGATGCTGGCCTATCAGGGCGAGGCCGAGGACCACGGCGCCATGCTGGCGCTGGCCTCGCCGGTGCTGCGCGGCGAAGTCGCCAACGACGGCATCGTGATCGAGACCGGTGGTGCCGATCCGATGCGGCTGAAGGCGCGGCTGGTGATCAATTCGGCCGGTTTCGCCGCCCAGGGGATTGCGGCCAAGATCGCCGGCATCCGGCCCGACAGCGTGCCGCCTACCTACTATGCCAAAGGCAACTATTTCGTGCTGTCGGGTGTGAAGCCGCCGTTTTCGCGGCTGATCTATCCGATCCCGACTCCCGGCGGCCTTGGCACCCATGTCACCATCGATATGGGCGGCCAGATGCGGTTCGGCCCCGATGTCGAATGGGTCGATGCTGTCGATTACAACGTCGATCCGGCGCGCGGCGACAGCTTCTATGCCGCCGTGCGGCAATACTGGCCCGGCCTGCCCGATGGTTCGATCCAGCCCGGCTATTCCGGCATCCGGCCGAAACTGAGCCGGGGCAGCGGCAAGTCCGGCGACGATTTCCTCATCCAGGGGCCGGATCAGAACGGCGCGCCCGGCCTGATCAATCTTTTCGGCATCGAAAGCCCGGGGCTGACCGCATCGCTCAGCATCGGCGAGCTGGTCGCCGATATAGCCGATGAGCTGGCATAGCATGGACGCCACCTGCCTGCTGGACAGCCAATGCGGCCTGGGCGAGTCACCGGTCTGGTCGGTGGCCGAGCAGAAACTCTGGTTCATCGATATCAATGCGCCAGCGCTGTATCGGCTCGATCCGGCGACACGGCAGCTGG
>NZ_CALRUC010000043.1:0-31890 GCF_943371255.1 Ferrovibrio terrae
TCGAATGGTGCGGTCGAAAAGACTCGAACTTTCACGGCCTTTCGGCCACAGCCACCTCAAGGCTGCGCGTCTACCAATTCCGCCACGACCGCATTTTCGGGCGACGCGGGGGAATAGCAAATCCCGCCGGGGTATTCAAGGCCGCGCCAGAGGTTAATGGCAGCCTTAGTCGTCCGACATGGTGTCGGTGATGGAAACCGCAACCTTCTCGCCGGAAATGACGATTTCTCCCCGGGCGATCAGCTTGTTGTTGGCGAAAATCCAGGCATGGTCGTCCACGCTGGCATCCAGCTCGATGACAGCGCCGCGGCCGACCTTCAGCACCTGATGGATCGGCATGGTCGCCTTCCCCAGCACCACGGAGATTTCGACCGAGACATCGTTGACGGCGGTATTGATCGCCATGCCGCACCTTCCTTCCGGTCCCTGCAGGGCTTAAGTAACCCGGGCAAGGTTAGCACAGCGTTAAGCCGCCCGGTACGCCCCATGGTCCTTCCCCCGCCCAATCAGATCATCACCACCCCGGCCGGCCCGGTGGAGTGGATCATCAGCGACACGCCGGTGGCCTACCTGGATGCCCAGGCCGCCATGGAGGCCCGGGTGGCCGCCATCCATGCCGGCACAGCGCCCGAGGCGATCTGGCTGCTGGAGCACCCGCCGCTCTATACCGCCGGCACCTCGGCCAGGGCCGCCGACCTGCTGGACCCGCAGTTCCCGGTGCATGCCACCGGGCGCGGCGGACAATACACCTATCATGGCCCCGGCCAGCGCATCGCCTACCTGATGCTGGACCTGACCAAACGCGGCCGTGACGTGCGGGCCTTTGTCTGCCGCATGGAGGACTGGGTGATCGCCAGCCTGGCCCGCTTCAATGTGACCGGCGCGATCCGCGACGGCCGGGTCGGCGTCTGGGTCGAGCGCCCCGACCAGGGCCCGGGCCGGGAAGACAAGATCGCCGCCATCGGTGTCCGCGTCCGGCACTGGATCACCTTCCACGGCCTGAGCCTGAATGTGGACCCCAACCTCGACCACTATGGCGGCATCGTCGCCTGCGGCATCCAGAAGACGGCGGCCGAGCCGTTCGGCGTCACCTCGCTGGCCGATCTGGGCCTGACGCCCAGCCTGCCCGAGGTGGACCTGGTGCTGCGCGACACGGTGGAAACCGCTCTGCTCGACCGGCTCGGCGCAAGCTGCCAAGTCTGATCAGATACCCTTCTTAACCTGCTGAATTCCTAGGTCTTGTTCTTGCGCTCATGGGCGCGGCGCTGCTGCCGGGTCATGCCCGCGGTCGAGACCACCTGCGGCTCGGCTGAGGCTTTGCGTGACTTCAGCAGCAGGACGTAAACCGCGGTAAAGATGACGATGGTGCCGAAGCCGACCCACTGGTTGCCGGTCGCCCACCAGCCCACGCCGCCAAAGGCCAGCGCACCGACATAGCAGAGCGCCCACTCCTTCAGCGTCATTCGATATTTTTTCTTTGTAATCATAATATTAAATCGTCTTTCGATATTGATACATCATGACTGGCCGGCCGGGCCGGCTGAGGGGCATTCTGCGTCATTCCACTTCGCGACACCATCATCATCCATGTTCGCCAGGCTTCGCCAGTGTTCGCTGGGCTTCGCGGCGCTTCGCTGGGGTTCACTGGATGCTCGTTCGGGTTCGTTGAGGTTCGTTGGGGTTCGTTGGGGTTCGTTGGGGTTCGTTCAGGTCGGTTCGGGTTCGCGCCAGCCCGCGGGCCGGCCGCCTTTCCCGGATCGCAAATTCAGGAACATATAAGGTACAATTTCCGACGATCAAGGCCGGGATTACTCCCCCCGTCGCTCCCGCGAAAGCGGGAGCCCAGTCGGTCAGCTGGCTGGATTCCCGCTTTCGCGGGAATGACGATGAAGGGCGAGACACCCTCACCCTCCCGGTCTGCGACCGGGGCCCTCCCTCTCCCGCAAGCGGGAGAGGGTAAAGGGAGAGTCGGTCGCGGCTCCCTCTCCCGCTTGCGGGAGAGGCGCACGGGCTGCGAAAGCTCCAGTGGAGCTTTCGCGGGCGCCCTGTGCGGGGTGAGGGTCTTGCCAGCCCATCCTGTGACCGCCGGCATGGCCCGCCGCCCCGGCCCGGCTATGATGGCCCCCGTTTCCTTCAGCCCGGGGCCTTTATGAACATCCTGATCTTCGGCGCCACCGGCATGGTCGGCCAGGGCGTGCTGCGCGAATGCCTGCTCGACCCCGGCGTCAGCCGGGTGGTCGCCATCGGCCGCAGCCCCACGAAAGACGCCACCCCGATGGGGCGGCTCCCCGAGGCGGCCAAGCTGACCGACCTGATCCATCCCGACCTGTTCGACTATGCCGGCATCGAGGACCGGCTGAGCGGCTTCGACGCCTGTTTCTTCTGCCTCGGCGTCAGCGCGGCGGGCATGAGCGAGGCGGCCTATACCCGGGTGACCCACGACCTGACGCTGGCCGCCGCGCGCACGCTGGCCCGGCTCAACCCGCAGATGGTGTTCACCTATATCACCGGGCGGGGCACCGACAGCACCGAGGCCGGCGCGCTCATGTGGGCGCGGGTGAAGGGCCGCACCGAGAATGCCCTGCTCGCCCTGCCCTTCAGGGCGGCCTACATGTTCCGCCCCGGCGCCATCGAGCCGCTGCATGGCATCAAACCGAAAAGCCGGGTCTACCGGCTGGCCTATCTGCTGCTGATGCCGGTGCTGCCGCTGGTGCGGCTGCTGTGGCCGCAATCGCTGACCACCACCGAGCAGGTCGGCAAGGCGATGATCGCCTGCGCGCGGACCGGCGCACCCAAACCTGTTTTAGAAGTGGCGGATATCAACGCGCTGTAGCGACAGCGTCGGCTTCTGCGAACGGGTTCCGCAGACACGTACGGATGAGCGGATCGGCACCGAAATCGATTGGCCCGGCACCGCCGGTTTTCCCGAAAGCCTTTATGCGTGGGTGATCGTCATCGCATGAAAGGCCCGCACCGTGCTCACCGTACATCATCTTGGACTGTCGCAATCCGACCGCATCGTGTGGCTTTGCGAGGAACTCGGAATTCCCTACACCCTCAAGCGCTATGAACGCGATCCGCAGACCCGGATGGCGCCGGCCGCCTATCAGGCGCTGACACCGTTCGGCACCGCGCCGGTGATCGGTGACGGCGACCTCATGCTGGGGGAGTCGGCCGCGATCATCGAGTATGTCGCGGAGACCTATGGACATGGCCGCCTGCTGATCCGGCACGGCGCGCCCGGTTACGCCGATTTCCTCTACTGGTTCCATTTCGCCAACGGGTCGTTCATGCCGGCCGCCCTGATCGACTCGATCTGCAATCGCCTGCCCGGTGGCGCCGGGGCGATGACGGCGCTCCGTGCCCGGCTCGACCGCGCTTACGATCAGATCGAGGCACGGCTCGGCGAGGTGCCGTTTCTGGCGGGAGAGACATTCAGCGCGGCCGACATCATGACGCTTTTCCCGCTGACCACGATGCGAGTTTTCTCGCCGCGCGACATCAGCCCCTATCCGCAGATTCGCGCCTATCTGCAGCGCATCGCAGCGCGGCCCGCATTCCAGCGCGCCATGCAGAAGGCCGATCCGGGATTCAGTCTTCCGCTGAGCTGAAGCCGGCGCCGGGGCGCAGGCTTGAGCTATGCCCCGGGACCGGACATGCTGATGGCCCCCAGTCATGAACGGTCCGCCGTGATTCCATGAACGCCAAGCTGGACGACCAAGGCATTCTGGTGCGCCCCGGGGTGGGCATCACCGCCCGCGTCGCCCAGCGCAGCGACCTGCGGTTCAGCCGGATCGTGATTGATCGACCGGCGCTGATCGTGCTGCGTCACGGCACGAAAACCCTGCAATCTGCCAGGGGGCAATGGTCAATCCGGGGTGGCGAGGCCATCGCGATTGCCGGCGGACAGACTCTCGATGTGACCAATCGCCTGTCTGACAGGGGCCTCTACGAGGCGCGCTGGCTCATCTGGGACCCGCCGGTCATGGAACGCTTCGAGCGGGATGCAAGCGGCGGCCGCCCTCTGGCCGGAGCGGCCGTTCTGAAGAGGCTCGATGCCCATTTCACCGCGGCCTTCGATCGGGCCATCGAAGCGATCCGGGATGCGCGATCGATTCCGGGCAATGTCGCGGAACACAGGGTTGCCGAGATGCTGGTCTGGCTCTCGCTCCACCGCATTCGTTTTGCGGCGGCGGATACCCCCACCCTGGCGATGCAGCTGCGCCGGCTGTTGGAGACCGGCCTGAGCGAGCCGTGGACAACAGCGCTGGCGGCGAAACATCTCGGACTGAGCGAGGCGACACTGCGGCGACGCCTGGCCGCGGAAGGCACCAGCTTCGGTGACCTGCTGACCGATATGCGCATGTCCTATGCCATGCTGCTGCTACAGTCGACCGAGCATGCGGTCAACCGCATCGCGCTGGAGGTCGGCTATGAATCGGCCTCGCGCTTTGCCATCCGGTTTCGCGAACGGTTCGGCTTTGCGCCCACGGCCATCCGCGGCCATGCCCGCCATCGCCCCGCCGATGATGAAATGAGGGTGCGGAACGGGGCGGATATCAACGCGCTGTAGGCTCAAGAGTAATAGTGTTTTGCACTATTTTATTGAGCCAGCGCCGCACGGCAAGTAGTCGTAAAAAGGCAAAGACAGAAGTGGCAATAATTACGAGCCCGACAATGGTGAGAAAAAGAAAGGGCTCATTACGACTGACGAGAGCAAGTACAAAAATACCAAGCAGGAAAAGTGCCATTCTCTCGCCGATCTTCATTCCCAACTTACAATCCACAATCAGGACATGGCCCTGGGCGGTGATAGAGAATTTCCCGTCATCGAACAATGCAAGCTCATCATAAGAAAATGGCAGCGCAGCCACTCTCCGGCGGAATAAGAATTCCGATGGATAGCGTTGCACATGACCCCGCTTTTCGTTTTCAAAATCAGCCGATATCCGCGCAATAATGGAGGGAATATATTTAGACGCGTTTTCAGGCGCACGAACTGTAAAACGGATTGGCAGTTCGATACGCAACGGTCAGATACCCTACAGCGTCGGCGTCTGCGAGAATTTGGTCGCGCCGGCGGCCAGCTCGGCCTCTTCCGGCGTCACCGGGCCGGGCTCCACTGTCTCCACCGTGGCGGCTTCGGGGCCGCCATGCAGATCCTGCTCCAGGCTGTCGAGATCGGATGTCTCGCCAAAGGCCAGCACTTCCACGCGGCCGTCGCGCCGGTTGCGCACCCAGCCGACCAGGCCCAGCGCCTTGGCCCGCGTCGTGGTCCAGTAGCGGTAGCCCACGCCCTGCACCCGGCCGGAAACGAAGTATCTGCGCGCCATCTTTGCCATGGCCCAAGTCTAGCCCGGGCGGGCCCGGGCGGGCCAGCGCGTCGAAGGTCTTAAACCCGCCGGTCTGGCCGGGTCAGGCCCCGGTTTTGGCCTCTCGGGTCAGGCCTCGGGCTTGAGCGGGCAGGTGTTGATGCCCAGCAGCGTATAGGCCGGGCAGAAGCGGAACAGGCCGGTGGCCAGCGGCACCAGGCCGATCAGGCCGAACCAGCGTTCCTCGCCGGGATAGACGACGGCAAAAGTCAGCAGGATGGCGCCTGCGGCGATGCGGAGAACGCGGTCGAAACCGCCGACATTGCTGGACATGGTGTTTGCTCCGTTGGGTTGGCGGGATCAGTGCTGCGAAACGATGTGGCGCCGGCCGCTGCCGCCGGTGGCGGCACTGCCGGTATCGCCATCGACATGGCGGCCCAGCTCGGTCTGCCAGGGGCGCCAGCGTTCCAGCAGCACCAGCAGCATGATGATGAGCGCGGCAAACATCACCGCCACCTGCCAGAACGGCAGGCCGACCAGGTGATCCAGCGTCAGCTTGCCCGGGCCGCCATCGATCCACGGCCGCAGCACGGGTTCGAGATAGCCGAAGGTCAGCGCGCCGCACAGGCCGCCCAGCAGCGTGGCCCAGGCATCGCGATAGCCGGCGCCGATCTGCGCCAGCACGGTGCCGGGGCAGCCGCCGGCCAGGGTGATGCCGACGCCGAGGATCAGGCCGCCGGCGATATCGGCGGTGTAGAGCGTGGCCTTGGGCGCCAGCTTGATGAACCCGAAGCCGTTCAGCGCGGCGAGCACCACCAGGCCGGTGGCCACGGCGCTGAGGAAGACCTTGAGCATGATGAAGTTGCGCAGCTGCATCTGGCCGACGATCACGCCGGGTTCGAAGACGCGCGATTTCTCCAGCGCCAGGCCAAAGACCAGGCCCATGGCGAGGCCGACGAAGATGGCGGACAGAACGCTCATGACGCTCTCCTCTTCTCTACACGCGCCGCAGCAGCAGCGCGGTGGCGATGCCGCCGGCAAACATGGCGGCGACGGCGATGAAGGACCCGATGGCGAGCTGGGCGATGCCCGACAGGCCATGGCCGCTGGTGCAGCCATCGGCGATGCGGGCGCCGAACAGCATGATGAAGCCGGCGACGAAGGCCAGCGGCGCGCGCTGCGCCATGCTGGTGATGCCCAGCCCGCGTGACCAGACCGTGGACATCGGCGGACGGCTTGCGCCCGAGAGCCGCGACGACAGCAGGGCGCCGAGCGCCACGCCGATCACCAGCGCGACCTGCCACCAGTTCTTGGCGCCGGCGAGATGTTTGGCGATGTAGTCGATCTTGGCGGCGCCGGGATCGACCAGCGCGGCGAGATTGCCGGCGACGGTGACATAGGAGGAGGACGCGCCGAGCGCGGTGTTGATCAGCAGGAAGGCCGGAATCTGCAGCAGGCCGATCAGGATGCCGGCCGCATAGGGCGACCAGGCCTTGTCACGCAGCGAGAGCATGGGACACCTCCGACTCTTGAAACTGGCGACTCTTGAAACTGAAGGTGAGTTTATACAGTTGTGAAGTGTTTTAATTTGATGTGGATCAAGCCGGCTTGACGGCGCCGCGAGCCTGCATTACGTTATTCGTCGAATTACGAATGGAACGCCCCGATGGCCACCCGCGCCAAGTCCCGCAAATCGTCCGCCAAAGCAGATGCTGCCTGCTGCGATCCCGGCCTGTCGGCGGCGGCGATCCCGGCCGACCTGGTCGAGCATGCCCGGCCCGAGGATGACGAGCTGGCCGAACTGGCCAAGGCGGTCGCCCATCCGGTGCGCGTGCTGATCCTGCGCAACCTGCTGCGCATCGGCACCTGCTATTTCGGCAAGCTGGCCGACCTGCTGCCGGTGGCGCCGTCCACCGCCTCGCAGCATCTCACCATCCTGAAAGATGCTGGCCTGGTGCGCGGCGATATCAGCGATGCCCGCCCCTGCTATTGCGTCGATCTGCCCAAGCTGCGCCGCCTGCAGCAGCTGCTCGGCAACCTGTAAGCCTGCACCCCTTTTTTTGACTGTCGCATTCGTATTTCGACGAACACCGAAGGAGCCCTGCCATGAACGCCATCAACACCGCCCTTGCCCTACCGATCGCCATCATCGGCGCCGGCCCGGTCGGCCTGGCTGCCGCCGCGCAGCTGCTGGCACGCGGCCTGAAGGTGAAGCTCTATGAGGCCGGCGACGATATCGCCGATCATGTGCGCGACTGGGGCCATGTGCGGCTGTTCTCGCCGTGGTCCTACAACATCGACACGGCCGCGCGCGCCCTGCTGGAACCGACCGGCTGGACGGCGCCGTCCCTGCAGGTGCATCCGACCGGCGCGGAGCTGTATGCGCAGTATCTGAAGCCGCTGGCGGCAACACCGGCGATCAGCGCCGTGCTGGAAACCGGCGCGCGCATCACGGCGGTGAGCCGCCAGGGTTTCGACAAGATGAAGACGGCGGGCCGCGAGGCGGCGCCCTTCCTGCTGAGCATCCGCAAACGCGATGGCAGCGCGCGGCAGGATCTGGCGCGTGCGGTGATCGACTGCTCGGGCACCTGGAGCCAGCCCAATCCGATCGGCAGCAGCGGCCTGGCCGTGCCGGGCGAGCGCGAAGCGGCCGCGCGCATTGCCTATGGCATCCCCGATGTACTGGGCCGCGATGTCGATACCTATGTGGGCAAGCGCGTGCTGGTGCTCGGCGCCGGACATTCGGCAGCCAATGTGCTGCTCGATCTGGCCAAGCTGAAAGGCCGGGCGCCGACCACCGAGATCGTCTGGGCGGTGCGCGGCGGCAGCCTGGCGCGGCTGTTCGGCGGCGGCAGCAATGATAAGCTGGCAGCGCGCGGCGCGCTCGGCCGCAGCCTGGAAACCGAAGTGAAGGCCGGCGGCGTCGATCTGCATATGAACAGCACGGTGACGAAGATCGGCGGCGGCACGGCGTTGCAGGTGACCCTGCAGCAGCCGGGTGGCGCAGCAGAGAGCATCACGGTGGACCGCATCATCGTGGCGACCGGCCAGCGGC
Organism: Ferrovibrio terrae; assembly: GCF_943371255.1. Lineage (GTDB taxonomy): Bacteria > Pseudomonadota > Alphaproteobacteria > Ferrovibrionales > Ferrovibrionaceae > Ferrovibrio > Ferrovibrio terrae_B. Next base: position 8,368 of record NZ_CALRUC010000043.1, read on the forward strand.
CGGCGCTCGACATGCTGCGCGAAATCCGCCTCGATCTCGATCCGGCCACCGAAAGCCCGCGCGTGCTGGCGCCGCTGATCGACCCGAATCTGCATTCCTGCGGCACGGTGCGGCCGCATGGCCATCGCGAACTGGCGCAGCCGGATCCCGGTTTTTACATTGCTGGCATAAAAAGCTATGGCCGCGCCCCCACCTTCCTGCTCGCCACCGGCTATGAGCAGGTGCGCTCGATTGCCGCCGCCCTCGCTGGCGACATGGTCGCGGCCGACGATGTGCAGCTCGACCTGCCGGAAACCGGCGTGTGCAGCAGCAACCTGGCGACCGCCGGCGACGGCAAAAGCTGCGGCACGCCCAAGCTGCGCGTCGCGGTGACCGCGGCCACCGAGAAAAGCTGCTGCACGCCGAAGCCGCATTTCGCCGGCACGGAAGCTGCCAAGGACTGCTGCTGATGCAGATCGGCAAGCAGCATCGCCTCGCCGTCATCCTGGCGCTGGGCACCGCGCAGACGCTGGGCTGGGGCTCGACCTATTACCTGCCGGCGATCCTGGCCGGGCCGATGGCGGCCGATCTGGGCGTCACCACCGGCTGGATCTACGGCGCCTTTTCGGTGGCGATGCTGCTGACCGCCTTCATCGGCCCCGGCGTGGGCCATCGCATCGACCGTTTCGGCGGCCGCAACATCCTCACGCTGTCCAGCCTCACCTTTGCGGCCGGTCTCGCCCTGCTCGGCAGTGCCACGCATCTGGCGGTCTTCGTCGCCGCCTGGCTGCTGATCGGTTTCGGCATGGCGATCGGACTCTATGAGGCCGCCTTCGCCACGCTGACCGCGATCTATGGCAAGGAGTCGCGCAGCGCCATCACCGGCATCACCCTGCTGGCCGGCTTTGCCAGCACGATCTGCTGGCCGATCTCGGCGCTGGTGGATGCCGAATGGGGCTGGCGCGCCACCTGCTATGTCTGGGCCGCCGCGCATCTGCTGATCGGCCTGCCGCTCAACCGCCTGATGATTCCGCGCGAGCTGGGCGAACACATCACCGCGCCGCCGCCCGCCACGGCGCAGGAGGATGCGCCGATCTTCACCCGGCCGATGCTGCTGCTGGCCTTTGCCTTCGCCGTCACCTGGATCACCAGCACGGCGATGGCGGCGCATCTGCCGCGCATCCTGGAAGCCGCCGGCGCCAGCAAGACGATGGCGATTGCCGCCGCCGCCCTGGTCGGCCCGGCCCAGGTCGCCGCCCGCGTGCTGGAACATACGCTGCTGCAGCGCTTCCATCCGCTGCTCTCCGCCCGCATGGCCTCGATCACGCATCCGCTCGGCGTCGGCCTGCTGTTGATCTTCGGCGCGCCGGCGGCCTATCTGTTCACCCTGCTGCATGGCGCCGGCAACGGCGTGATGACGATTGCCAAGGGGACATTGCCGCTGGTGATCTTCGGTCCCATCGGCTATGGCCGGCGCCAGGGCTGGCTCGCCGCGCCGGCGCGCTTCGGCCAGGCCGGCGCGCCCTTCGTGTTCGCCCTGCTGCTCGAATGGTACGGGCAGTATGTGCTGCTGTTCACCAGCGGGCTGTGCATCTGCGGCTTTGCCGCCATGCTGGCGCTGCGCACTGCCACGGCGCAAACCGCCAAGGCGTGACACAGGTGACCTGACGCGTCATCGCAGACTGTCATCAAAGCTTCACTGGCATCCACCAGATATTTCGATATATCTGGAAATATGAAAAAGATGGACGATTCCCTTGCGGTGCGCGCCTTCGGTGCCCTGGCGCAGGACACGCGGCTCGCGGTGTATCGCCGGCTGGTCGAGGCCGGGCCGGGGGGACTGTCGGCCGGCGCGATTGCCGAGGCGCTCGATGTGCCGGCGCCGACGCTGTCCTTCCATCTGGCGCAACTGCGCGGCGCCGGGCTGATCACGCAGCGGCGCGACAGCCGCTCGCTGATCTATGCCGTCGATGTCGCGCTGATGAACACCCTGATCGGTTTCCTGTCTGACCGCTGCTGCGGCGGCCAGCCCGATCTCTGCCTGCCAACCCCCAAGAGTGCATCCGATGCCCGATCAAGACGCAAAGCCGTTTAACATCCTGTTCCTCTGCACCGGCAATTCGGCGCGCAGCATCCTGGCCGAGGCGATCATGAACGAGATCGGCGGCGGACTCTTTCATGCCTACAGCGCCGGCAGCTTCCCCAAGGGCGAGGTGCATCCGATGGCGCTCGACCTGCTGAAGAAAAGCGGCCATCCGGTCGCCGGCCTGCGTTCGAAATCCTGGGACGAGTTCGCCGGTGCCGATGCGCCGCCGCTCGATTTCATCTTCACCGTCTGCGACAACGCCGCCAACGAGGTCTGCCCGATCTGGCCGGGCAAGCCGATGACCGCCCATTGGGGCCTGCCCGATCCGGCAGCCGTCGAGGGCAGCGAGGTCGAGCAGCGGCTGGCTTTCGCCGAAACCTATCGCATGCTGACCAACCGCATCCGCGCCTTCACCAGCCTGCCGCTCAAGGCGCTGGATGAGCTGACGCTGCAGAACCGGTTGCGCGAGATCGGCCGCGACCAGTCGAAGGCCTCCTGATGTCGGATCTTGCGGTTGCCGCACCGGCCAGGCCGGCGATGACGCTGTTCGAGCGCTATCTCACGCTGTGGGTGGCGCTGTGCATCATCGCCGGCATCGCGCTGGGCCACTGGCTGCCCGGCCTGGTGCAGGTGGTGGCCGCGGCCGAAGTGGCGAAGGTCAACCTGCCGGTCGCCGTGCTGGTCTGGCTGATGATCATTCCCATGCTGCTGAAGATCGACTTCGCCAGCCTGGGCGAGGTGCGGCAGCACTGGCGCGGCATCGGCGTGACGCTGTTCATCAACTGGGCGGTGAAGCCGTTTTCGATGGCTTTGCTCGGCTGGCTGTTCATCGGCTGGCTGTTCCGCCCGTATCTGCCGGCCGAGCAGATCGACAGCTACATCGCCGGACTCATACTCCTGGCCGCCGCGCCCTGCACCGCGATGGTGTTCGTGTGGAGCAACCTGGTGGAGGGCGAGCCGCATTTCACCTTGAGCCAGGTGGCGGTCAACGACCTGATCATGGTGGTGGCCTTTGCGCCCTTGGTCGGCCTGCTGCTCGGCATCTCGGCAATCACCGTGCCGTGGGATACGCTGCTGCTCTCGGTCGGGCTCTATATCGTGGTGCCGGTGCTGATCGCGCAACTGTGGCGCCGGGCGCTGCTGCGGCGCGGCGCGGCAGCCCTGCAAGGCGCCCTGCAGACTCTGGCGCCGCTGTCGCTGCTGGCGCTGCTCGCCACGCTCGTGCTGCTGTTCGCCTTCCAGGGCGAGCAGATCGTGGCGCATCCGCTGGTGATCGCTTTGCTGGCGGTGCCGATCCTGATCCAGGTCTATTTCAATGCAGGCCTCGCCTATGGCCTGAACCGCCAGTGCGGCGTGGCCCATTGCGTCGCCGGGCCGTCAGCGCTGATCGGTGCCAGCAATTTCTTCGAACTCGCGGTGGCGGCGGCGATCAGCCTGTTCGGCCTGCAGTCGGGCGCCGCGCTCGCCACCGTGGTCGGCGTGCTGATCGAGGTGCCGGTGATGCTATCGGTGGTGCATATCGTCAACCGCAGCAAGGGCTGGTACGAGCGGCGCTAGGGCGTCAGCCGTTTATCCAGGCTGTCGTGGAACCAGGCGCAGGCCTGCTCGAAACGGCCGAAGGTGACATGCGTGTTGGCGCCGGCGCGGAAGCCGGCCTGGATCGCCTGGCCCATCTGGAAATCCTCGTCCAGCGCATCCCAGAAGATCTTCACGTTCTTGTCCCAGTAGGTCGTCGCCTTCTCGGTGGCCGGCGGCTGCGGGATCAGCGCGCCGCCCTGCACGATGCAGGCATCCGCCCCCTGCGGAAATACCGTCATCACCGTGGCATGGTCGGGCTGCACCAGGATGATCAGGTTGGGGAAGATGTAATACAGCGGGTTGCCGTAGTCGCGCACATTGCGGCCGCTCAGGTCATCGCCCAGCTCGGCGGCATTGCGCTTGGTGAAATAGAGCCGCGCATGCGGCTCCAGCCGGTCGGCAACTGCGACGTTGTCGGCGAACATCGGCGCGATGGTGCGTTTATGCGCATGCTGGACATGATAGGTTTCCAGCCCGCCCTCGATCACGACCTTCCAGTTGCAGCGCAGGCCGATCTCGCGTTCGTCATAGAGGACATGGCTGCCGAGACCGAAGCTGTCGAGATCATCCTTCACGCCGGCGAGGAAGCCTGAGAAGTCGTAATCATCGCTCGGTTCCGGCAACACGAAGACCAGGCCGAAGGCTTCCGCCACCGGCAGGCGCACCAGATTGTGCTGCGCCCTGTCCAGCCCGGCAAAGCCCGCCTCATGCGGAATGCCGCGCAGCTTGCCGGTGAGATCGTAACTCCAGGCATGATAGGGGCAGGTCAGCGTGCGCTTGCCGCAGCCGCCGCGCTCCCAGACCAGCTTGGCGCCGCGATGGCGGCAGACATTGAGGAAGGCCTGCAACTCGCCGCCGGCATCGCGCAGCAGCAGGATCGGCAGGCCGGCCAGATCATGGGTGACGTAATCGCCCGGCTGCGCCAGCTTCGATGCGAAGCTGAGCGCCAGCGGCGTGCGGCGGAACAGCGCCTGCTCGGCAGCCAGACGCGCCGGATCGGTGTAGCGCGCCACATCGACGCGGGCGACGCTCTCGGCCATATCCGTGCTGCGCGCCGCCATATGGTCGCGCACGCGGGTGAGCCATGCGGTTTGCAATGCGGGCTGCATCTCAGCGACCGCCTTTCTTGGCCGGCTTGAACCGTGCCGTGCCGGCGATGAAGGCCCAGAGCTGCTCGGTCAGGCGCTCACGACCCGGCCGTTTCGGTGCCGCCAGCGCCTGGCCGATGGCCTGGCGCAAGCCGCCGAGGACCATGGCACCGAGCAGATGCGCGTCGAGATCGCCGGGGATGTCGCCGCGCGCCTGCGCCAGTTCGATGTTGTGAGCCGCGAGTTCGATATGGCGGGCAAGCCGCGCCGCCTCGACAGCGGCGACCTCCGGTGTGCGGCTCAGCTTGGCCAGGATCACCGGCGCCAGCGGTTCGGCATAATGGAAGGCGACCATGCGCTCGAGCCGCAGCCGCTCGCGCTCGCCCCAGCCGGCACCGGGCTTGGGGTTGATGTCCATGACGGCCGCCTCGAAGCGGTCGTAGAAGGCTTCGACCACGGCGGCGATCAGCCCGGCCTTGGAATTGAAATAGTGATAGCTCAGGCCCGCCGAGATGCCGGCGGCGCGCGCCACATCGGCGATTTCGCATTCGCCCTCGCCGGCGATCAGCGCCTCGGCAGCCGCCGCGAGAATCCGCAGCCGGGTATCGCCGCCCTTGGGCGAAGCGGCGACATTGGGCGGCAGGAGCTGGGCGGCGGTGACACGCAGTTTAGCCATGGCCGGAGTTTAATTGAATTCAATTCAATCCGCAACAAATGCTTGGGTCGCAGGCGGAGCACACCGTAGAATGCGGCGCCGGCGAGTCCGCCGCCGGCTGAAAACCAGACGAAAGAAGACGCCGTATGACCCTCTCCCACAAGATGTTTAGCCGCAAGACATTCACCCGCGGCCTTCTGGCCGCCGCTGCGCTGCTGGCGCTGGCGCCGGTCTCGCCCGTGCTGGCGCAGGCCTATCCGAGCAAGCCGGTCCGCGTGGTGGTGCCCTTCCCCGCCGGCGGCACCACCGACATCCTGGCCCGCCATATCTCGGCCAAGCTGAGCGAGCGGCTCGGCCAGCAGTTCGTGGTCGACAACAAGGCCGGCGCCGGTGGCAATATCGGCACCGAATTCACCGCCAAGGCCGATCCCGATGGCTACACCATCATGATGGGCACCATCGGCACCCATTCGATCAACATCAGCCTGTATTCCAAGCTGGGCTATGACCCGGTGAAGGATTTCGCCCCCGTCTCGCTGGTCGCCATGGTGGCCAATGTGCTGGTGGTGCATCCGTCCGTGCCGGCCAAGACCGTGCAGGAATTCATCGCGCTGGCGAAGGCGCAGCCGGGCAAGCTGAATTTCGGCACGCCGGGCAACGGCACCTCGGGCCATCTCTCGGCCGAGCTGTTCAAGACCATGACCGGCACCGACATGATCCATGTGCCCTATCGCGGTTCGGGCCCGATGCTGACCGACCTGCTGGGCGGGAACGTGCAGTTCACCTTCGACAACCTGCCCTCGGCCCTGCCGCATATCCGCTCCGGTGCATTGCGTGCGCTGGGCGTCACCACGCCGAAGCGCTGGCCCTCGACGCCGGATATCCCGACCATCGCCGAACAGGGCCTGCCGGATTACAGCGCCACCGCCTGGTTCGCCATGTATGCCCCGGCCAAGACGCCGGCGCCGATCGTGGACAAGCTGAATGCGGAAATCGACGCGATCCTGAAGACGCCGGAGATGAAGGCGCAGTTCGACCAGCAGGGTGCCGATCCCGTCGGCGGCAAGCCGCAGGTGCTGGCCGACCTGATGAAGACCGAGATCGACAAATGGGCCAAGGCCGTGAAGGCCTCGGGCGCCAGGATCGATTGAGGAAAAATGGAATGAGATCCCCGCCAAGAATCGATTCTTGGGTGGGGATGACGATTAAACATAAGTCGTCATGCCCGGCCTTGTGCCGGGCATCCATCTGCCAGTTCCGATGCGCGGATAGTTGGGATGGACCCTCGGGACAAGCCCGAGGGTGACGACTTGTGTTGAACCCGGGGCCCTCCCTCTCCCGCTTGCGGGAGAGGGTTGGGGTGAGGGTCTTACTTCTCGATATTCTCCGGCAGATGCCGGAACGGCAGCACCGAGAGATCGAACGCCGCCGGGCCGGGCGTGTCGACATCGACGATGACGGCCGCGCGATCCACGAAGGCAGCGCGGAAATGGTTCTTCGCTTTGGCGGCGATCAGCCGCGTGCCGGCCAGATTGATGCCATGCAGGCGGAAATAGGCCGGATCGATGCCGGCCTGGCAGCTGGAGGTGATGATGATCTTCACCCGGCCAGCCCGCAGCACGGCGGTATCGCCCAGATCGACCGCCATGCCGGTCTCGAACGGGCCTTCATTGACAAAGCGGCCATCGGTGAGCGCCACCACTTCAACAGTTGCCACCACCGGCGCGCCGAAATGCGGCGCGATCCGCCCGCCGAGCTTGGCCGCAATGCGGCTGCCGATGCCGGCCGTCCTGGCCTGCTGCACCAGCGCGGGATCGTAGAGGAAGGCAAACACGGCTTCGCCATCGGCGCGCGTTTCCATCAGCTCGCGCAGCAGCCCCGTGGTGTCGCCGATGCCGCCGGACAGCGGATTGTCGCTTGGCTCGACCACGCAGACGAGGCCCGGTGTGGCCAGCGCCTGTGCCAGTCCTTGCGCTGGCGTCGGCAGGCTGGCCTGGAACTGCATGCGCCGCGCATAAAGGCTCGCCGCGACCGTATCCGCAGCGGCCTGCGCCTGCGCCGCCGTTTCGGCATAGCTGAGAATGCCGGCGCCGGCATCGGGACTGTCACCCCAGACGAAACCGCCGAACACGGTGATGTCCTTCACCCCGTCACGGCACAGCGCCCTGGCCTCGTTGACCGTGTCGGCCATCGGCCCAGCCGCGGTGCGCATGTTGAAGCTGTGCAGCAGCGCCGGGATTTTCTTCACCGCGCCATGCCGCTTTGCATCGCCAGCGGCCAGCCGCTCCAGTTCGGCCAGCACGAGGGCGGCTGTTTTGTCCATATCGACATGCGGGTGCGTCTTGTAGCCCGAGGCGAAATCGACCAACTGCACCAGATCGGGGGAAATATTGGCATGCAGGTCGAAGCTGACGCCCAGCGGCGTGGTGCCGATGGCGGCACGCACGCGGCGGATCAGCTTCAGGTCGGCCTGCGGTTCGCTGACCGCGACCAGCGCGCCATGCAGCGAGAGATAGACGGCATCCCAGTGCTGTCCCTGCAGCCCGCGCAGCATGTCGGCGACAATGCGTTCATACAGCGCATCCTCCACCGGGCCGCCGGGCGGTGCCGAAGCGCAGCGCAGCACCTGCACGTCCCAATCGGCATGGGCGTCGATGAAAGCCGCCACGGCACCCAGCTCGGTGCCAGTGCCGCGATAGCGCGCGAGAGGACCGGCGCCTTCGAACCATTCGCGGCGCTCGAAATCGGCCAGTATGGTGGGCAGCGGGGAGAAGCTGTTGCCCTCATGCCAGAGGCGGGCAACGGCGAGGCGTTTTTTGGTCATGACTCCGGTTTAGCCGAATTCAACCGGAAAAGACAGGTAGCCGCGGAAGCGCGCGCGGCCGCCGCGCACGGCCTGGCCGCTGCTGCGGAACGCGGGGAAGCGCGCCAGCAACTGACCGATGGCAATCTGGCCTTCCAGCCGCGCCAGCGACATGCCGGCACAGGCATGGATACCGGCACCGAAGGCCAGATGGCGATTGGGCGTGCGGCCCACATCGAGGCGGTCGGGATCGGGGAACTGCGCCGGATCGCGGTTGGCGGCGCCGATGCACAATGTTACCAGCGTGCCAGGCGCAAAGGTCACGCCGCCGATCTCGGCCTGCTCCACCACGCGGCGGTTGCCCAGCTGGTTGGAGGATTCAAAGCGCAGGAATTCCTCGATGGCCGTGCGGATCAATCCGGGATCGGCGAGCAGGCGCTGCTTCTGGTCGGGCCAGTCGAGCAAGGCGGCAATGCCGTTGCCGATCAGGTTGGTGGTGGTCTCATGGCCGGCATTGAGCAGGAAGATGCAGTTCTGCACCAGCTCGGCCGCCGTCAGCCGTTCGCCGCCGTCTTCACCGGCGATCAGCGCAGCCAGCACATCGCCATAGCCATCCTCGCCGGCTTTCGACGACCAGGCGGCGATATGCTTTTCGAGATAGGTCTCGAATTCGACAGTGGCGCGGTTTCCGCTTTCGGCCCGTTCTGGCGTCAAGACCGGCTCCAGCGCGCCGAGGATGGCGAGCGACCAGTCGCGCAGCAGGTGGCGGTCTTCATGCGGCACCGCCAGCATGTCGCCGATGATCTCGACTGGCAGGGCCGAGGCGAAATCGGCGATCACATCCATGCCGCCCTGTTTCGCCGCGCTATCGAGCATGCGTTCGACCAGCAGCACGAAGCGGCCTTCCAGCAGCTTGAGCGCGCGGGGGGTGAAGGCCGGTGCCAGCAGACGGCGTACGCGGGTGTGCAGGGGCGGATCGTTGAACACCAGGCTGGTGGTGTGATGGCGATAGAGCGGCGTATCCGTGCCGTATTTCGGCGCGAATTCGATCTTCTTGTCGGAGGAGAAGCTTTTATTGTCGCGATAAACCGCCTGCAGGTCGTCGTAGCGGGTCAGGAAGTAACTGCCGTCCGGCATGCGGCGTACCGGGTCTTGCTCGCGCAGCAGATGGTAGACCGGATAGGGATTGTCGAGGAAATCCCGGTCCAGTGCGCGCAGGTCGAAGCCCGCAACCCTGTCGACGACCTCAGGGCGTGAAGTTGCCGTCTCCGCTGTCGGATTTTGCATCGGGTTTTCCTCCGGCGGCCGTCTTTTGTGCGGCCGTTGTGGTCTGGGCGAGGTCCGGCGGCACGATCACGCCGCAGGAGATAATCAGCTTCATCGCCTGGTCGACGCTCATCGACAGGATCTTGATGTCGCGCCGGCGATAATAGGTCATGTAGCCGCCGGTCGGGTTCGGCGTGGTCGGCACATAGACGGTGACGAGATCCTCGCCGAGCTGCTCCGACACCTCGCCGCCCTGCACGTAGTTGGTGACGAAGGCGATGGTCCAGGAGCCCGTCGATGGCCAGGGCACCAGCGCCACCTGGCGGAAGGAATTGCCCGACTGGCTGAACACGGTTTCGAAAATCTGCTTCAGCGCCGAATAGACGCCGCGCACGATCGGCATGCGGGCGACGATGCGCTCGCCCAGCCTGAGCAGCGTGCGCCCCATCAGGTTGGTGGCGAGGAAGCCGATCAGGGTGAGCAGCACGAAAGCCGCGATCAGTCCCAGCCCCGGAATACCGAAGGGCAGATTGTAGGACGGGATGAAGCGTTCCGGTTCGTAACCCAGCGGCACCAGGCTGCGCACGTTGCGGTCGATGGCTTCAATGGTGATGAAGACCAGATAGATGGTCAGGCCGATCGGCGCGGTGACGATGATGCCGGCGAGGAAATAGTTGCGCAGCCGGGTGAACAGGCTGAGCTTGGGCACCGGCGCCAGGATGTGCAGCTCGGTCTCGGGCGGCGGCGTGTCAGACGGTGTCTGGGTCATCGGGTGTTACGAGGCGAAAAAATTGCGAAGCGCGACATAGGTTTCCTCAGGCGCCTCCTCGGGCAGGAAATGCCCGCTGTTGACCGCATGGCCGCTGAGCGGCCCGCTGACCTTGCTGCGCCAGCAGTCCATCACATCATAGGCCTTGCCCATCAGGCCCTTCGATCCCCACAGGATCAGGGTCGGGCAGACCACGCGCTTGTCTTCATCGGCGCGGTCATGCTCCAGGTCGATGCTGGCGGCGGCACGGTAATCCTCGCAGGAGGCATGGATGGTGGCCGGGTCGCTGAAGCAGCGCAGGTATTCCTGCATCGCTTCCGGGTCGAAGCTGTGACCGGCGCCCGACCACTGGCCGGTCTTCTTGCGGAAATAGAATTCCGGATCGGCGCCGATCATGCGTTCGGGCATCGGCTCGGGCTGGATCAGGAAGAACCAGTGGTAATAACCGGTGGCGACCACCTGGTTGACGTTTTCATACAGCGTGCGGGTCGGGATGATGTCGAGTGTCGACAGCTTTTTCACCCGGTCGGGGAAATCGAGCGCCAGGCGATGCGAGACGCGGCCGCCGCGGTCATGGCCGGCGAGGAAGAACTGATCGAAGCCGAGCGTGGCCATGACCCTGGCCTGGTCGGCCGCCATGGCGCGGAAGGAATAGCTGGAATGATCGGGCATGGTGGCCGGCTTGGAACTGTCGCCATAGCCACGCAAATCCGGGCAGACCACGGTGAACTCTTCGGCCAGCCGGGGCGCCAGCTTGTGCCACATCGCATGGGTCTGCGGATAACCATGCAGCAGCAGCAGGGCCGGCCCCTTGCCGCCGATGCGCAGATTGATCTCGGCGCCCTCACCGGCGACACGCTTTTGCTCAAATCCCGGAAACAGCACGTCTCAGCTCCCTCATCCCGCTCTGGACCAGGCCAGTCTAGCAGGGGAATCAGGCGCTTGCATGCCCCGGCCGGCCGGCTAGAGTGAAGCCAAGCCGTTTTTTGGGGAAGGAATCGATTTCATGCGTCTGTCGGGCAAGGTGGCAATCGTAACGGGTGGCGGGTCAGGCTTTGGCGAGGGCATCGCCAAGCGGTTTGCGGCCGAGGGCGCTGCCGTGGTGATCGGCGATCTCAATCTCGCCGCGGCCGAAAAGGTGGCCGGCGAAATCAAGGCTGCCGGGCACAAGGCGCTGGCGGTGGCCGCCGATGTCAGCCAGGCGGCGCCGATGCAGGCGCTGGTCAAGGCGGCGGTGGATACCTTCGGCGGGCTGGACATCATGGTCAACAATGCCGGCATGCCGCAGCGCAATGCCTCGCTGCTGGCCACCGACGAGGCGACATTCGACAAGATCTTCGCCGTCAATGTGAAGAGCATCTACCTCTCGGCCATGCATGCCGTGCCGGAAATGCGCAAGCGCGGCGCCGGCTGCTTCATCAACATCGCCTCCACCGCCGGCGTGCGCCCCCGCCCCGGCCTGGTGTGGTATAATGGTTCCAAGGGCGCCGTCATCACGCTGACCAAGGCGATGGCGGTGGAACTGGCGCCGGAACAGATCCGCGTGAATGCGCTGAACCCGGTGGCCGGCCTGACACCGATGCTGAAGGAATTCATGGGCGGCACCGAGACCGAGGAAATGAAGGCGAAATTCGTCAGCACGATTCCGATCGGCCGGTTTTCGACGCCGACCGATATCGCCAATGCCGCGCTGTATTTCGCTTCCGACGAGGCGAATTTCATCACCGGCGTCTGCATGGAGGTCGATGGCGGCCGATGCATCTGATCCGCAGGCTTTCCATCCTGTCTGCCCTGCTGCTGGCCCTGCCGGCCGTGGCGCAGACGCCGGCGCAGACCCAGATGCCGGCCCAGGCCGCACCGCAGGCCATGCCGCCGGCGCAGACCACACCGCCGACCCCGACGGTGACCGATCCGCGCGCCGCCGCCGAACCGGACAACCAGTCGATCAAGCCGAAGACCGCGCCCAAGCCGGCAGCCAAAAGCAGCACGGCACCGCCGCGCAACCAGACCATGGCCTTCACCCTGCCCGACCTGGTGCCGATTGCCGAGATTCCGCGCGGCAAGTCGGTGATGATCCAGGGCGTGGTGCTGTCGCCGCAGGCCAGCACCTTCGTGCTGAATGACGGCAATTCCAGCCAGGTGATCACCATCGGCCCGACCTGGCGCGACCTGACCAAGGTGAAATCCGGCGACCGCGTGCGCGTGATCGGCCAGATGGACCCCTATGGCACGCCGGTGTTCCGCGCCGGCAGCCTGCTGCTGGAAAACAACCGCATCGTCGTGGTGCCCCCAGCCAGCTAATGGCGGCCATAACCCCGGGTTAAGCCCGCCGGCCAAAAAGGCAGGAGACAGCGCCGCGTCCCGGCGCAAGGATAGGCTTCGCGATTTCCCTGTCCGGAGCCTTGCATGAGCGACATCCTGATCCTGCGCGGCCAGCATCTGCTGACCGATCCGCGCCTGAAAGCCGCCGGCCTGATCGCCGATGGCGCCGTCGCCATCCAGAATGGCACGGTGCTGGAAACCGGCGTCTTCCCGGCGCTGGCCGCCAAACATCCCGGCGCCAGGGTGCTGGGCAACGGCAGGCAGCTGCTGCTGCCCGGCCTGGTCGATGCCCATAGCCATGGCCGCGGCCTGTCGCCGATCCAGAAGGGCGTGCGCAACGACTTCCTGGAAAACGCGTTGTTCGACTGGGCCTATATGCCGGTGCTGCCGCCGGAACTGACCGCCGGGGTGTGCGCCTGGCGCCATCTGCGCAGCGGCTGCACGACGCTGCATCATAACGGCTTCGACGATGACGGCGCCGAGGGCGCGCGCCGTGCCCGCATCGCCATCCGCACCTATCTCGACAGCGGCATTCGCCTTGCGTTCAGTCCCGGCTTCCGCGACGAGAGCAAGCTGGCGATGGGCGGCGAAGAGTTTCTCGAAACCCTGCCGGCCGGGCTGCGCGACAAGGCCAAGACCCTCGTCGCCTTCGACCGCGATGCGCTGATGGACAGCTATTTCAATCTGTTCGACGAGCTGCATGCCAGCTTCAACACCGACGACAGCGCCATCCTGCTGGCGCCCTGCTGGGCCCATGGCGCCAGCGAAGCGTTTCTCACCCGCGTGCGCGACGCCAGCGACAGCCATGGCAACGCGATGATCCACATGCACCTGCTGCAGAGCCCGGTGCAGAAGCAGTGGGGCCTGCGCCGCAACAACAAGCCGACCGTGCAGTGGCTGCACGAGCTGGGCCTGATGAACGAGCGCACCGCCTTCGGTCATGCCATCTGGGTGACGGAGGAGGATATCGCACTGATGGGGGCGCAGGGCGCCACGGTGACGACGCATCCGAGCTGCAACTTCCACATGCGCAACGGCATCACGCCGGTGATGGCGATGCGCGCCGCCGGTGTCAACGTCGCCATGGGCATGGACGACAAGACCATCAACGACGACGAGGACGCGGTGATGGAGCTGCGCATGATGCACAAGGTGCATCGCCTGAGCACCTTCAACCTGCGCGAACGCCCGATGGATGCCTATGAGGCGCTGGAAACCGCCACCGTGAACGGGGCGAAAGCCAGCGGCTTCGCTGGCCGTGTCGGCGCGCTGCTGCCCGGCTGGAAGGGCGATGCCATCCTGGTCGACCTGGAGCGTGTGAACAACGACCCCTGGATCGACCCCGCCTTCGATCCGGTGGAGGCCTTCATCGAACGCGCCATGGGCGTGGATGTGAACACCGTGGTGGTGGGCGGCAAGGTCTGTGTCGAAGACCACGTGGTGAAGTCCATCGACGTGCCGGCGCTCTCGGAAGAGGTGCGCAAGTTCTGCGCCAAGGGCCTGACGCCGGAACATCGCGCCCGCGCCGACCTGCTGGCACAGATCAAGCCCTATGTGCAGGACTGGTATGCCGGCTGGGAAACCGGGCTGGTCGACACGCCCTTCTACGCGGTGAACAGCCGGGTGTAGGCCCCGCTCACCATTCCTGTTTGCGCCGCTGGGCGCCGACCGTGCCCTTCGGGCATTGCTTGTACATGGCCTTGACCTGTCCGACTTCGGTGCGGCGGATATGCACCAGGTAGTCGGTCCAGGTCTTGAAGCCGTCGACCAGATCCTTCAGCACCACGCATTCGACCGGCGAAAAATCCACCAGCTGGCGCGAGGCCACGGTTTCGTTGGCGGCGCGTTGCGCGGCATTCGGATCGTTTGGCCAGTTGCGCTTGTAGGCGCCGGCGCGGATTTCCACCGCATCCTGGAATTTCGCGGCATTGGTGGTGTCGAATGCGGACCAGAGATGAATGATGCTGCCATCCAGCCCGCGCCGGGCGCAGGCGCGCGCATGGTCGCGGATCACCATGCCAGCACGGATCATGGCCTCGGCTTCCATCTCGATGGAATTCATGCAGATGTCCGGGCGGCGTTCGCGCCGGCCCGGGCCCAGCTCCTGCGCGAGGGCAGGCAGCGCAATCGCGGCGACCAGCAGGCCAGACAGCAGATTGGGCAGCAGGCGCCGCAGCATTACCGTTTGTTCGAAATCGCGGCTACGAAGGTGGCGGCGGCATCGGCGGCCATATCGACCTGGGACGAGGCGATATTCGGGGCCTGGTCGAGCGCCTGCCGCACCGCCTGCGCCTCTTGCGGCGGCAGGCGATTGAGGATCGCTTTGGTGCGTTCTGGCCCTGCCACCCGCAGGAACGCCACCAGCTTGTCCCGGCTCATGCTTGCACTCGCTCCACGCTCCGGTCCCGGGATCACCCCGGGCCTGCCGGCATTTTAGCCCAGTCCGGCGATAATATCACGGCAGGGTTAAGCCCGGGTTATCCGGGATTTACCGCTATCCGCCCTTGACCCAGTCAGCCTTTAGCCTTGGGCGCCGCCTTCATCATCGCCAGATAGATCGGCATGACGATGTTGGTGAACTTGTTCTGTCCGTATTGCAACTCGTCCATCGCCGCCTTGACCATCTGCACGGTCGGGTAATACGGCACGATGACATAACCATGCTTGCGCAGCGCGCCCACCACGGCATTGGCCTGCTTGGTGTAGTTCTCGAAGAAATAGCTGCTGTCGGACTCCTTGATCGCCTCGGAGATCACCTCCACCGGCGCGATCGGCTTGATCGCCTGCGGCCGCCAGTTGTAACCCTCTGGCGGAGCGTTGGGATTGTTGCGATCGTCGGAATCAGCCATGGCGCTACTGCCCGATCTGCCTTAATCGGCCGTCAGGCGCACGCCATTCGGCCATTCGCGCCCGGTATCCTTCAGCTCCGGCGCTTTGGCCGCCGCCGGCCGCGGCTTGTCCAGCTCGCGCACCGCATGGGCGACCTTGTGTTCCATCGCCACATCGGAGGGCTGGCGCAGGCGCATCTTCAGATAGGCCTCGCGGAAGGCCTCGGCGACGCGGCGCTCCAGCACGCTGCCCGGGCCGGTGACGCGGCGACGGATGATGATGCCGAGCGCGTCGATGTTCAGGCCGATGATGGCATGCAGGCGATAGGTCGGATTGGTGAGGCCGTCGCAGAGATTCTTCAAACTATCGGCATACAGCGTGACCAGCGGATAGCCGAACAGGCTGCCCTGCCCCTTCAGCTCCAGCGCCAGGTCGCGGATCCATTCGTAATAGCGCGCACGGCCGATGGAATTGAACGATGCCGAGCCCCACGCCTCTTTCAGCGTGTGCAGCATCTCGCGGGCGGATGCTTCGAATTCGGCCTGGTTCTTCACGATCACCTTCTCGATCTTGCCACGCAGATCCGGGCTCAACCGCACGTCATGTCCGCGCGTGAAGTTCACCGCCTTGCGTTTCAGATCGCCCCGGTTGGCTATCAACCGACCGGCAGCGTGGGGATCGAACATCGCGCGCCTCTCACAGACCGACACCGCTCCGGGCCGCAAAATGGCCGAATCGGACGATCCACCATGAAATCATCGTGGCAGGCAAACCGGTTAGCAACAGGGAAAGCGCAGCAAGACTGTCTGCCGGCCGGTGCGACTCCGTCGCAGGGCGACCCGGCGACGTTCAGGCGTCGCGCCGGATGACCCGCAGGCGGTGATTGCAGATGTCGATCTTGTCGGCCATGCGGGCACGCCAGATCCTGTCGGCTTCCTGCTCGGTGGGAAACGGGCCGTAGCGCTCCTCGGTTCCGGAGATCGGAGCCGGGTCAGCCAGATCCTTGAAAATGCCGCCTTCGACGTAAAACTGGGTCATGATCCTTCATCCTCCGGGCTAGCACCGGAATGGGCACATTATCCCGCAACTGCGAAGGAATTTGTAGCCCCTTAAAGGTTGTAAGTTGGTAACCGCCGCTACGGTTTCGGCGGAAGTTCGCTGTCCAGCGTCATCCGGACGGCCGCGACCACACCAGCCCAGTCACCGGGTGTGGTCTGCCGGAAACAGCGCATCGAGGGGTAGAACGGGCTGTCGGCCCGCTCCAGCTGCCAGTACCACAGCAGGCCGAAGCCCGGCGCCGGCAGCAGCAGCCAGGTCGGCAGCCCCAGCGCCCCGGCCAGATGGGCCGCCGTGTTGCTGGTGGTGATGACCAGGTCCAGCGCGGCGTATTGTGCGGCCGTGGCATCCAGGTCGCGCAGCGGGTCGATGGCGGGATCGTGCCACAGCAGGTCGCCGGCCTCCGCCCGCTCCGGCGCGGTCTCGCCATATTGCAGGTCGACCCAGAACAGGTCCGGCCGGGCCCGCAGCAACGGAGCGAGATCGGTGAGCGCCAGCGATTTCTGCGCGCCATACACGGCATTGCTGCTGCGCCAGGACAGGCCGATGCAGGGCCGTCCGCCAGCGCGGGCCGCCAGCCGGTCGCGATAGGCGACCGTGGCATCGGCATCGGCCTGCAGGACTCCGGAGATCATTGCGGCAGCTTACGGGCCAGACCATGCTGGCGCCAGCATGACTTCGAATCACTCCTCCCCGCTGCCCCGCCTGATGCAGGCCGGCATGACGGCACTGCAGGCTGGCGACCTGGATGCCGCACTGCTGCGCTTTGGCGAGGCGCGTCGCATCGCGCCGACGGATGTTGCACTGCTGCGTTCGCTGGCAGCGCTGTACCAGCATGCCGCGCGCTGGGGCGAGCTGTGGTCGGTGGCCGAGACCGGACTGGCCCTGCATCCCGATGATGCCGGCTTCAGCATCGCACGCATTGCAGCGCTGGGGGGCGCCGGCTGCACCGCCGCGGCCCTGACCCTGGCGCAGGCGCAGAGCCGCATGACACCCGACGATCCGCAGCTGGCGCAGCATCACGGCACCCTGCTGCTGCAGACTGGCGATGCGGCCACCGCCCTGCAGATCGGCAAGGCGGCGCTGGCCCGTCACCCCGACATGCCGGCCCTGCTGGGCATGGCGGCCGAAGCGGCGTTCCGGCTGGGCGATCATGCATCGGCGCGCGGCTGGCTGGATCATGCCGTGACGCTGGAACCGCAGAACCGCACATTGCGCCTGGCGCGCGCCACCATGCTGCTGAGCCTGGGCGACTGGGCGCCGGGCCTGGCCGATTACGAATACCGCCTGCTGCCGGATGCGACGCGCGAGATTGTGCGCCGCGACCTGCATATTCCGCGCTGGCAGGGCGAAGACCTGGGACAGCGCGGCCTGCTGGTCGTCGCCGAGCAGGGTGTGGGCGACCAGATGCGTTTCCTGCGCGACATCCTCGCGCTGCAGCCGTTCTGTGGCCGCATGATCGTGGAATGCGCCGCACGGCTGGTGCCGCTGCTGCGCCGCAGCCTGCCCGAGGGCATCGCCGTGGTGGCCGCCGAGGAACAGCGCGACGGCCGCCGCCATGTTTTCGACTACGGCTGGCTCGCCAGCCAGAGCCACGCCATGGGTGGTGCGGATTTCTATATCGAGATGGGCAGCATCATGCTGCGGCTGTTCGAACGCGGTGTCACGCCCGGGCACTGACCCTTGCCGGCAGCGCAGGACGGCCTAGCTCTCCCCTCCTCAACTCTGTCGCGGGTCTGCCATGTCGCGTTACCGTCTTGCCGCCTGCCTGCTCATGCTGGGCGCCCTGCTCTCGGGCTGCGCCACGCAACGGCCCGATCCAGCCGGGCAACAGGCCTATGGCGCCTTCCAGCTTGAGCCATATTTCACCGGCCAGGTGAAAGCCTGGGGCCTGTTCGAACCGCGCTTCGGCGGCAGCATCCGGCAATTCACCGTCGACATCCTCGGCCGCCGCGACGGCGCCACGCTGGTGCTGGAGGAGGATTTCAAATTCAGCGACGGCGAGACCCAGCGCCGGGTCTGGCGCATCCAGCCCGACGGGGCTGGCGGCTATGGCGGGCAGGCCGATGACGTATACGGAACCGCCCGCGGCCGGGTGGCCGGCAATGCCCTGCAATGGGCCTATGACCTGCGCCTGAAAACCGATGACGGCGGCCTGGATGTGGCCTTTGACGACTGGCTGTACCGGTTTGACGACGAGGTGGTGCTGAACCGCGCCATCGTGCGGAAATGGGGCCTTCCGGTGGGCAGCATAACCTTGGCTTTCCGCAAAATACGCTAGGCCCGCCCGTTGGTTGACGGGGGCCGGCCGACGACCTATGGTCGCCGCGCTTTTCGGCCCCTGCCGCGTTTCGGGGCGGCCGGAAAAGGCTTCGTGAGCCCGTAGCTCAGCTGGTAGAGCAAGCGACTTTTAATCGAGAGGTCCCGGGTTCGAATCCCGGCGGGCTCACCAACCTCTCCCTTCAGTGATCGATAAATCACAGCGCCAGGCTATTCCGCAGTATATGCTGCGGGAAACCGGAGGATTTTGTGAACCGGCAGATTGTCGAAAGCAGGTTCCGCCTCGACGCCGACCTGCATTTCATCCGCCCTGAACTGGCGCATCTGGCTGCCCTCTGGGACGAGGCGCGTGCCGGCCGGGTGGCGCCTGACCGGGCCGATTTCTCGCCCTTCGTGCTGCGCCCCTACCTGCCCCGGGTGCTGATCTACGAGATCGTGCGCACCGAAACGACGCGCCGCTTCCGCATCCGGCTCTACGGCACGCTGATCAGCCAGTATTCTGGCCGCGACCCGACCGGCCGCTTCGTCGACGAGATCATGAGTGAACAGGCCTATGCCGACTTCAATGCCGGCCTGTCCTATGCCACCGACCAGAAACGGCCGCTGCGCGCCGCCGGCAGCTATTATTTCGTCGACCGCAGCTTCGTGCAGTTTGAATCGGTCACCCTGCCGCTCACCGTCGGCGGCAACGAGATCGACCAGCTGCTCAACATCACCTATTACGACGACGAGGCATGACCATGGCCGATAACGAAGCCCGGCAGACGCGCGATGCGCAACTCACCCGTGCCCTGCGCCGCTGGGAAGGCGAAGGCGGCGCAACCCACCACCAGGCGCTCGAAGTCTCGGAAAGCAATGTGCTGAAATGCCTCGGCGCCGCCGTGGTGATGAGCTGGAACGAGCTGCCGCAACCGGTCCAGCGCCGGCTGTTCCTGCAGGCGCTCAGCATGAACGATACGCATGACCCGAGCGAGCTGAAGACGCAGATCGGCCGTTTCCTGCATCTGCACAAGGACGACGAGTCCTACCGGCTGTAGCCGCGCAGCATCCCGGTTTCACCAGGATTGCACCAGGCGGAAGAGCAGATGCGCCAGGCCATAGGCGATGGCGGCAAACACCGCCGCGATGCCGAAGACCTTCAGATGGCGCAGCAGCATCTATAGAGGCTCGATATCCCCGAGCGCCTGAGTGGCGTGGAACTCGGCCGCGAAAGCCTCCAGCCGGCCTTCCGGGATCGCCGCGCGCATGCCCTGCATCAGATCCTGGTAATAGGTCAGGTTATGCGCGGTCATCAGCATGGAGCCGAGGATTTCATCCGACCGCACCAGATGATGCAGATAGGCGCGGCTGTAGTTGCGGCAGGCCGGGCAGCGGCAGTGCTGGTCAATCGGCCGCGGGTCTTCGGCATGGCGGGCGTTGCGGATGTTGATGGTGCCGCGCCGGGTGAAGGCCTGGCCGTTACGGCCTGAGCGTGTCGGCATCACGCAGTCGAACATGTCGATGCCGCGCTGCACGGCGCCAACGAGGTCTGACGGCTTGCCCACGCCCATCAGATAGCGCGGGCGATCCTGTGGCAGATGCGGCGTGGTGACATCCAGGGTGGCGAACATCTCGTCTTGCGTTTCGCCCACCGCCAGACCGCCGACAGCATAGCCGTCGAAGCCGGTGGCGATCAGGCCTTTGGCGGATTCTTCGCGGAGCGCCGCATTGGTACCGCCCTGCACGATGCCGAACAGGCCATAGCCGTCGCGCAGCTTGAACGCCGCCTTGCAGCGTTCGGCCCAGCGCAAGGAAAGCTGCATCGCCTGCGCCACCCGCCGGTCGTCGGCCGGCAGCTTGACGCATTCATCCAGCTGCATGGTGATGGTGGCATCGAGCAGATGCTGGATCTCGATCGAGCGTTCCGGCGTCAGTTCGTAGCGCGCGCCGTCGATATGCGACTGGAAGGCGACGCCGTCCTCGCTCACCTTGTTGAGCTGCGACAGCGACATCACCTGGAAACCGCCGGAATCGGTGAGGATCGGGCCGGGCCAGTGCATGAACTTATGCAGGCCGCCCATCTTGGCGACGCGCTCGGCAGTCGGCCGCAGCATCAGGTGATAGGTGTTGCCCAGGATGATCTGCGCGCCGGTCTCGGCCACGGCTTCGGGCGTCATCGCCTTCACGGTCGCGGCCGTGCCCACCGGCATGAAGGCCGGTGTGTCGATGGCGCCATGGGCGGTCTCAAGCCGCCCGCGGCGGGCGGCGCCATCGGTGGCGCTGACGGCAAAACGAAGGGTCATGTTGGGCTGGCCTGTCTGAACAGCAGGCTTGTATCGCCGTAGGAGTAGAAACGGAAGCCCTTCTCCACCGCATGGGCATAGATCGCCCGCTGGGCGTCCAGCCCGACAAAGGCCGCCACCAGCATGAGAAGCGTCGATTTCGGCAGGTGGAAATTGGTCAGCAGGCCGTCGACGATGCGGAATTCAAAGCCCGGGGTGATGAAGATATCGGTATCGCCGGCAAAGGGCTGCAGCGCGCCGCCGCGCGCGGCGCTTTCCAGCAGCCGCAGCGAGGTTGTCCCGATGGCGATCACCCGGCCACCCCTGGCGCGGGCGGCGGCAATGGCGGCGACGGTCTCGGCTGTCACCTCGCCCCATTCGGCATGCATCTTGTGGTCTGCGACGCGGTCAACTTTCACGGGCAGAAACGTGCCGGCGCCGACATGCAGGGTGACACGGGCAAAGCCGATGCCCTGCGCTTTCAGGCCTGCGATCAGTGCCGGGGTGAAATGTAGGCCGGCGGTGGGGGCGGCAATCGCGCCGGTCTTTTCGGCAAACACCGTCTGGTAGTCGGCCCTGTCCTGTGCATCGGCCTTGCGCTGGGCGACGATATAGGGCGGCAGTGGCATGCTGCCGGCGGTTTCGAGCGCCTGCAGGAGATCTCCATCCTCGCGGTCGAACCGCAGGATGATCTGGTCGTCGTCGCGGCCGAGCGTCTCGGCGACGATGCCGCCATCGAACAGCACGCGGTCGCCGGGCTTGAGCCGCTTGGCCGGGCGGGCCATGGCGGTCCAACGCCGCTCGCCGACCGGCTTGAGCAGCAGGGCTTCCACGCGCACTTCGGGGTCACGCTCGCGGCGGCCATAGAGCCGCGCGGGAATGACCCTGGTGTCGTTGAACACCAGCAGGTCATCGGGCCGCAGCAGGCCGGGCAGATCAGCCACCGTGAGCGGGCGCGGGTCGATGCCGCCGGCATGCAGCAGCAGCCTGGCGGCTTCACGCGGCACGGCCGGCCGCTCGGCGATCAGCGCCGGCGGCAGCTCGAAATCGAAATCGGAGACCAGCATCGCGATGCCCTCACGCCTGAGGGCGGCAGGTCAGACGTCGGCGGCGACGCGCATCGACACGATCTTGTCCGGATCGCTCACCGAGCCGTTGCGGGCCTGGCTGCCGCGCTTGATCTTGTCGACATGCTCCATGCCCTCGGTCACCTGACCCCAGACCGTATACTGCTTGTCGAGGAAGCGGGCATCGGCGAAGCAGATGAAGAACTGGCTGTCGGCGCTGTGCGGGCTGCTGGCGCGCGCCATCGAGCAGGTGCCGCGCACATGCGGCTCGTCGTTGAATTCCGCCTTCAGGTTCTCGCCCGAACCGCCGGTGCCGTCGCCACGCGGATCGCCGGTCTGGGCCATGAAGCCCTCGATCACGCGATGGAATTTCAGGCCGTCATAGAAATGCTGGCGTGCCAGTTCCTTGATGCGGGCGACATGGTTCGGCGCCAGGTCGGGGCGCAGCGCGATGGTGACGCGGCCGTCCTTGAGTTCAAGATAAAGCGTGTTTTCCAGGTCGTCACTCATGGCTGGTCCTTCTTGGTCTTACTTCACGTCGGCAGCGACGCGCATGCGGATGATCTTGTCAGGGTCGACGACGCTGCCGCTGCCCGGCGCGCCCTTCTTGATATTGTCGACCAGTTCCATGCCGCTGACCACACGGCCCCAGACCGTGTACTGGCCATTCAGATGCGGCGCATCGTCGAAGCAGATGAAGAACTGGCTGTCGGCGCTGTTGGGGTCGCTGGTGCGCGCCATCGACACGGTGCCGCGGCGATGCGATTCCCGATTGAATTCCGCCGCCAGCTTCTGGCCCGAACCGCCGGCGCCGGTGCCGGTGGGATCGCCGACTTGCGCCATGAAGCCGCGGATCACGCGATGGAAGGCCGAGCCGTCGTAGAAGCCCTTGCGGGTCAGTTCCTTGATGCGCTTGACGTGGTTGGGCGCCAGATCGGGCCGCATGGCGATCACCACGCGGCCGCCGCTCAGCTCCATGATCAGGGTGTTTTCCGGATCGGCAGCCTGCACCTGGGTCTGGGCCTGCCCGGCAAACGGCAGCAGCGCGGCAATGAAACCAAACGCGATAAAGTGACGGCGCGAAAACAGATCGGGGATCATTCTTCACCCTTGGCTTTGCGCGCCGCGATACTGACGCGCATGCGTTCGGCCACGCGCGGCGACACGAACGGGCTGATATCGCCGCCCAGCATGGCGATTTCCTTGACCAGGCGGGAGGCGATGAACTGGTGGTTGTCGGATGCCATGAGGAAGACGGTCTCAATCTCGGAATTCAGCCGGGCATTCATGCCCACCATCTGGAATTCATACTCGAAATCCGACACCGCGCGCAGGCCGCGGATGATCATCACCGCGCCCAGATCCATGGCGAAATGCATCAGCAGGTTGGAAAACGGCTTGACCTCGAATTCGGTGGCGCCGGGCATGAGAGGGCCGATTTCCTCGCGCACCATCTCGACGCGCTCTTCCATCGAGAACAGCGG
>NZ_CALRUC010000044.1:0-31470 GCF_943371255.1 Ferrovibrio terrae
GCGGAGGTCATTGGCGGCGATCGCGGCGATGAAATCGGCGATATCGCCCGCGCCGTCAGCGTGTTGAAAGAGAACGGCATTGCGGGCGACAGGCTGCAGACACAGATCGAGGCCGAACGCCTGCGCAACGAGGAAACCCGCATCGCACAGGAAGCCTCGCTCGACCTGTCGATCGGCCAGGTGGTGGCCGCGGCCTCCGCTGGTGAATTCGACCGCCGTATCGATACGACAGAGCTGAACGGCGTGATGGCCAAGGTGGGCCAGCAGATGAACGGCATGCTGGATACGCTGAGCAATGCTGTTGCCAATATCCAGACTACCGTGGCCGGGCTGGCCAAGGGCGATCTGCGCAGCCGCATGCAGGGCCGCTATGAGGGTGTCTTCGCCAGCCTGCAGACCGACCTGAATGCCATGGCAGATACGCTGACCGGCGTGGTGCAGAATATCGCAGTCGCCGCCGAAGCCCAGGGCAATGCCGCGGCCGAAATTTCGACCGGCAGCCAGGATCTGGCCGGTCGCACCGAGCAGCAGGCCGCCGCGCTGGAAGAAACCGCTGCGTCGATGCATGAAGTGACCGCCACGGTGAAGCAGAATGCCGACAATGCCCAGGCAGCCAACCAGCTGGCACTCGCCGCGCGCGATACGGCGGAAAAGGGTGGCAGCGTGGTGAGCGATGCGGTGGCCGCGGTGACCAAGATCGAAGCCAGCGCACAGAAGATCGCCGATATCGTGTCATTAATCGATGAGATCGCCTTCCAGACCAACCTGCTGGCACTCAATGCCAGCGTGGAGGCAGCAAGGGCAGGCGAGGCCGGCAAGGGCTTTGCCGTTGTCGCTCAAGAGGTGCGCGGGCTGGCGCAGCGCTCAGCCAATGCGTCGAAGGACATCAAGTCCCTGATCACGGAGTCGAATGCGCAGGTGAAGACCGGTGCGGCCCTGGTCAACCAAACCGGGTCGTCGCTCACCGATATCGTCACCGCGATCAAGAAGGTGAGCGATATCGTCGCCGAGATCGCCGCCGCCAGCAAAGAACAGGCGATCGGGCTGGAAGAGGTGAATGTGGCCGTCGCCAATATGGACGAGATGACCCAGCGCAACGGCGCCCTGGTCGAGCAGACTTCGGCCTCGGCCCAGGCGCTGTCCGCCCAGGCCGGCGAACTGATCCAGCAGATCGGCTTTTTCCGCACGAACTAGGGATTTATATCGCAAAAATAACAGGTTAGCTGTATTGTACTACGTTATTGAATGATCGTTCCGGAATTGCTATGCATGTCTTCATGGCAAGACCGAAATCCTTCGATGCCGATGCCGCCCTGGTGCGCGCCATGGAGCTGTTCTGGGAACAGGGCTATGCCGCCACCTCGATGGAGCAGCTGGTCACCGCAATGGGCATCAGCCGCCAGAGCCTGTACGACACCTTCGGCGACAAGCACCGCCTGTTCATGGCCGCGATGGACAGCTACTGCGCCATGCTGGAGGCCGCGATGCTGAAGCCCCTGAAGGCGCCGGATGCGGGGCTGCAGGCCTTGCACGACACCGGCTTAGGGATCATCGATTTCCTGATTCAATTCCCCAAGCGCCGCGCCTGCCTGATGGCCAACACCACGCTGGAACTGGCACCGCATGATGCCGCCGTCGCCGCAAAGGTGCGCGCGCATATGGACAACATGGCCGCTGCCTTTCGCCATGCCTTGAGCAATGCGCGGGCGCGCGGCGAGATCGCCGCCACGGCCGATGTCGATGCGCTGGCGAAATACCTCGTCGGTATGGCGCATGGCCTGATGGTGATGGCGAAAAGCGGCGCCACCCGCGACACGCTCACCGGCATCGCCATGACCGCCGTGCTGGCGCTGCAGCCCGCGCCTGAATTTCGTCCCGCCACCTGACAGTCACACCAGAGAAGGAAGACCCCAATGACCACCGACATGATCATGCTGATCGCCTCAGCCGCGCTCTGCATCCTGCTTGCCCTGCCCTATACGATGGGCTTCATCGCCACGCGCGGCCTGCTGACGGTGGCCGGCAACCGCGAGGATTTCCCGGCCGGTACCGGCTGGATCGGCCGCTCGCACCGCGCCCATCTCAACATGGTGGAAAACCTGGTGCCGTTTGCCGCGCTGGTGCTGGCGGCGGCGGCCACCGGCAAGGCCGATGCCTGGACCGCGCTGGGCGCCCAGGTGTTCTTCTACAGCCGCGTGTCCCATGCGGTGGTCTATATCGCCGGCGTGCCGTGGCTGCGGACGCTCGCCTACTTCGGCGGCGTGATCGGCATGGCACTGGTGCTGTATGGCATCGTGACCTGACAGCTAAAGGGTGAAGCTGGCTAGTCCAGCTTCACCTTGCAGGTCTGGCCGACAGTGATGGTGGCGGCCTTGGCCGACACCGAATGACGGCAGCGCAGACGGCGATTGGCGCTGTCGTAGATTTCCACGGTGATGCCCTCAGGTTTGCGCGGCTCGAAACAGTCGCGCTGGCCCGGCATCAGGTTGGGCTTCACATAGATCGGCATCGGCGGGCCACCGGCCTGGATGCTGATCGGCGTCGATCCTTCATTGGACACGCAGAAGGCCGCAGCCGGGCCGGCAGAGCAGACAACGGCGAGAGCAAAGGCGAGCGTGGCGGGTTTCAGCATGGCGCGCAGCCTAGGCCCAAGTCCTGAAAGCGGAGTTAAGAGATGAGCATCCTGGACCTGATCGGCAATACCCGGCTGATCCCGCTGCGCCACATGCTGCCGCCGAAAAGCGCCAGAATCCTGGTGAAACTGGAAGCCGAGAACCCGACCGGCAGCATGAAGGACCGCATGGCGCTGGCCATGGTGGAGGCCGCCGAACGCGACGGCCGGCTGCAGCCGGGCGGCACTGTCGTGGAATATACCGGCGGCAGCACCGGGGTGTCGCTCGCCTTTGTCTGCGCCGCCAAGCGCATTCCGCTGGACCTGGTCACCTCGGAAGCCTTCTCCAAAGAGAAGCGCGATCACATGAAAGCCCTGGGTGCGAAGCTGACGCTGGTGCACAGCCCGACCGGCGGCACGACCAAAGCGCTGACGCTGGAGATGATCGAAACCGCGCGGCAGATCGCAGCCGCCAGGCCCGGCAGTTTCTGGACCGACCAGTTCAACAATACCGACGTGCATCCGGGCTATGCACGCATGGCCGATGAAATCTGGCAGCAGGGCGAAGGCCGCGTGGATGCCTTCGTGCACAGTGTCGGTACCGCCGGGTCGTTCCGCGGCGTGATCACGCGGCTGCGCGCGCTGAATCCGCAGCTGCATGCCGTGGCGGTCGAGCCGGCGGAATCCGCCGTGCTGTCGGGCGGCCCCAGCGGCAGCCACAAGATCGAAGGCACCGGGCCGGGCTTCGTGCCGCCGCAATGGCAACCGGCGCTGGCCAATGAGATCGCACCGGTGTCGAGCACGGATGCGATGGCGATGGCGCGCCGGCTGGCCCGCGAGGAAGGCATTTTCGCCGGCACCTCGACGGGTGCCAATCTGCTGGTGGCGCTGCGCATCGCCGAACGGCTCGGGTCGGACAAGACGGTGGTGACGATTGCCTGCGACAGCGGCATGAAATATCTCAGCACGGCGCTGTATGCGGCATAAGCAAAAACGCCGCCGGGATTGCTCCCGACGGCGTTTCCGCTTCCCTGGGCCCGGCCAATTGGGGCAGGCCGGAACCAGAAGTCCTGCGCGTTACGCGCTCTTGGCTGCCTCTGCCGCCACCTTGTCGCTGAGCGGATGCTCCAGCCGCGCGATCATTTCCTTCGGGCAGACCTGCCAGAACTTGCTCTTCACCTGGTCCCAGTCGGCGAACAGGTTGTTGGCATAGACCGACTGCGTCTCGCGGATATGCTCCTCGATCAGGCCGCGCAGCACGCCGTCCCAGTAGCTGGAGGCGATGCGCTGGTAGACCACGCTCTCGTCGTTGATCGCGATCGGGAGTTCATCCTCCGCATCGTAGACAAAGGCCATGCCGCCGGTCATGCCGGCAGCGAAGTTGTCGCCCACCTTGCCCAGAATGGCGATGCGGCCACCGGTCATGTATTCGCAGCCGTTCGAGCCGCAGCCCTCGATCACCGCGGTGGCGCCCGAGTTGCGCACGGCGAAACGCTCGCCGGCCTGGCCCGCCGCAAACAGCTTGCCGCCGGTGGCGCCATACAACACCGTGTTGCCGATGATGGTGTTCTCGTTCGTCACCGGCATCAGCGGCGAGGCCGGCGAGGGCCGCACCACGATCATGCCGCCCGACAGGCCCTTGCCGACATAGTCATTGGCATCGCCGAACACTTCGAGCTTGAGGCCCTGCACGGCAAACGCGCCGAGCGATTGACCCGCAGAGCCCGTCAGGCGCGCGGTGATATGGCCGGGCTTGAGCCCCTTCATGCCGAACTTGCGCACCAGATGCGAGCTGAGCCGCGTGCCGATGGCGCGATGGGTGTTCCGGATATTGTAGGCGAGCTGCATCTTCTCGCCATGGCTGAACACCGGCGCGGCATCGTCCAGCATCTGCGCATCCAGCGTATCCGGCACCTCGTTGCGGCCTTCCAGCGTGCAGAAGCGCGCATGCTCGCCGCTGTCGGCCTGGGCCAGGATCGGATTGAGATCCAGATCGTCGAGATGCGCGCCGCCGCGGCTGACCTGGGTGAGCAGGTCGGTGCGGCCGATGATCTCCTCCAGCGACTTCACGCCGAGGCTGGCGAGAATCTCGCGCACCTCTTCGGCGATGAAGCTGAACAGGTTGATCACCTTTTCCGGCGTGCCGGTGAATTTCTGCCGCAGCGCGTCGTTCTGCGTGCAGACACCGACCGGGCAGGTGTTGGAATGGCACTGGCGCACCATGATGCAGCCCATCGCCACCAGGGCTGCTGTGCCGACGCCGTATTCCTCGGCACCCAGCATGGCGGCGATGACGATGTCGCGGCCCGACTTGAGCCCGCCATCGGTGCGCAGCTTCACGCGATGCCGCAGCTTGTTCAGCGTCAGCACCTGGTTGACTTCCGACAGGCCCATTTCCCAGGGCGTGCCGGCATATTTCACCGAAGTCTGCGGCGAGGCGCCGGTGCCGCCGACATGGCCCGACACCAGGATGATATCGGCCTTGGCCTTGGCGACGCCGGCGGCAATGGTGCCGATGCCGGCTTCCGACACCAGCTTGACGGTGACCTGGGCATCGGGATTGATCTGCTTCAGGTCGTAGATCAGCTGCGCCAGATCCTCGATCGAATAGATGTCGTGATGCGGCGGCGGCGAGATCAGCATCACGCCGGGCGTCGCCAGACGACGCTTGGCGATCAACTCGGTGACCTTGAAGCCGGGCAGCTGGCCGCCTTCGCCGGGCTTGGCGCCCTGGGCGACCTTGATTTCCAGCTCGCGGCAGTTGTTGAGATATTCCGCCGTCACGCCGAAGCGGCCGGAGGCCACCTGCTTGATCGCGGAATTGGCGTTGTCGCCATTGGGGCGCGGCTTGAAGTTTTCCGGTGCCTCGCCGCCTTCGCCGGAATCCGACTTGGCGCCGATACGGTTCATCGCAATGGTCAGCGTCTCATGGGCCTCGGGGCCGAGCGCGCCGAGCGACATGCCGGGCGTGATGAAACGCTTGCGGATTTCGGTGACCGATTCCACCTGCTCGATGGGGAGCGCGGCCGCCGCCGGCTTGATTTCCAGCAGGTCGCGCACCGAGATCGGCGGCAGCTCGCGCAGGCCCGCCGTATACTTCTTGAACAGCGCGTAATTCTCGCTGCCAACCGCGGTCTGCATCATGTGGATCAGGTTGGCTTCCCAGGCATGGGCCTCGCCGCCGCGGCGGTAGCGGTAGATGCCGCCGACCGGCAGCGCGGTGACATCGGCGCGGAAGGCCTTTTCGTGCAGCGCCAGCACCTTCTTCTGGATGCCGATCAGACCAATGCCGGAAATGCGCGAGGGCATGCCGGGGAACAGGTCGGCCACCAGCGAGCGGCTGAGACCCAGCGCCTCGAAATTGTAGCCGCCGCGATAGGAGCTGATCACCGAGATGCCCATCTTGGACATGATCTTGAGCAGGCCGCCATCGACGGCATCCTTGAAGCGGTTGATGGCTTCCTCGGCCGTCAGCTTGCCGAGCAGGCCGCGATTGACGCGGTCGACCAGGCAGGCTTCGGCCAGATAGGCATTCACCGTGGTGGCGCCGACGCCGATCAGCACGGCGAAGTAATGCACGTCCAGGCATTCACCCGAGCGCACGGTGAGCGAGGTGAAGGTGCGCAGGCCCTGGCGCACCAGATGGCTGTGCACGGCACCGGTGGCGAGGATCATCGGGATGGCGGCGCGAGCGGCATTCATGCCCTCATCCGTCAGCACGATATGGGCGGCACCGCCGCGCACGGCATTCTCGGCCTCGGCGCGGATGCGCTTCAGCGCATCGCGCAGGCCGGTGTCGCTGACGCCGGCCTCGATGGCAAAGGTGCAGTCGATCTTCGCCGTGCTCTTCTCGGCGTATTTCAGCACCTTGCCGTAATCGGCATTCGACAGGCAGGGCGATTCCAGCAGCAGGATGGCGACCTGCTTGGCATCTTCATCCAGCACGTTGGTCAGGTTGCCCATGCGGGTGCGCAGGCTCATCACCCGCTTTTCGCGCAAGGAGTCGATCGGCGGATTGGTGACCTGGCTGAACTGCTGGCGGAAGAAATGATGCAGGCCGCGATAGTGTTCGGACAGCACCGCAATCGGCGTGTCGTCGCCCATCGAGCCGACCGCTTCCTTGGCGTCTTCCGCCATCGGATGCAGGATCAGCTCCATATCCTCCAGCGTCAGGCCGAAGGCCAGCTGGCTGCGGCGCAGCTCATCCTTGGAGAAGGCCTTGGCGGTGGGCGCCGTATCCTTGATCTTGTCGAGCGTCAGGATGTTCTTGACCCACTCGCCGTAAGGATGCTCGCCGGCCAGCTTGTCCTTGATCTCGCGGTCGAGATAGAAACGGCCCTTCTTCAGGTCGATGGCGATCATCTCGCCGGGACCGACGCGGCCCTTCTTCACCACCTTCTGCTCCGGCACCGGCACCATGCCGGTCTCCGAGCCGACGATCAGGAGATTGTCGGTGGTGACGGTATAGCGGATCGGACGCAGGCCGTTGCGGTCGAGACCGGCGACCGCCCAGCGGCCGTCGGTGGCGCAGATCGCCGCCGGACCGTCCCACGGTTCCATGATCGAGTTGCAATAGGCATAGAGGTCGCGATGCGCCTGCGGCATCAGCGGCTTGTTCGAAGTCGGCTCCGGAATCAGGATGGTCTTCACCATCGGCGCATTGCGGCCAGCGCGCACCAGCACCTCGAAGACGGAGTCGAGCGCCGCAGAGTCGGACGAACCCGACTGCACGATCGGCTTGATGTCATCGGAGAAATCGCCAAAGGCCTCAGAGGCCATCTTGATCTCGTGGCTCTTCATCCAGTTGACGTTGCCGCGCAGGGTGTTGATCTCGCCGTTATGGGCGAGCATGCGGAACGGCTGGGCCAGACGCCAGGTCGGGAAGGTATTGGTGGAATAGCGCTGGTGATAGATGGCAAAGGTGCTGACGAAACGCTCGTCCTGCAGATCGGGATAGAAATAGTCGATCTGTTCGGCGAGGAACATGCCCTTGTAGATCAGCGAGCGGCAGCTGAGCGAGCAGATGTAGAAATCGCTGATATGGGCGGCCAGCACCAGCTTTTCGATGCGGCGGCGGATCAGGAACAGGTCGCGCTCGAAGGCGCCGTCATCCTTGGCCAGGCGGTTCTCGATCAGAACCTGCTCGATCTCGGGGCGCGTCGCATTGGCCTTCTCGCCGATGATGGTGGCATCCACCGGCACCTGGCGCCAGCCATAGATGCCGTAGCCGAAATCAAGGATCGCGGTCTCGACAATCGTGCGGCAGGTTTCCTGCGCCGACAGATCGGTCTTGGGCAGGAAGACCATCCCTAAGCCCAGCTTGCCCTCGCCCGGCTCGAAGCCCGAGCGACGCACATGCTCGCGGAAGAAATCCTGCGGGATCTGCAGATGGATACCGGCGCCGTCGCCGGTCTTGCCATCGGCATCGACTGCGCCGCGATGCCACAGTGCCTTCAGCGCGGTGATGCCGGCGGCGACAACACTGCGATGCGGCTGGCCGTCCAGCGAGGCAATGAGGCCGACGCCGCAGGCGTCATGCTCGTCCTCGCGGCGATACATGCCGGTATCGGAGAGATGCTTGGCGGTGTCGTTCCACTGCTCGACGTAGCTCTTCTTGATGTCGGTCATGGTAGACTCCTTCAATCTTGCAACAGGGCGGCGGCTTTATCGAAGCTGTCGTAATAGCTCAGGCTTCGTATCCACCAGTTCTTGTCGTCACGCAGGAAACGCCACTGCACGTAAAGCTCGGTCTCCCGATACCGGATGTAGGAGACGACCAGTCGATGCGTGGTCCCATAGGCCTTGTCTTTCAGTGTCTCGGTCATCACCGCGGCACCGTAAGTGCCAAAGCCGGCCGTGAGGCTCTGCATAGCGTTGACGAATACCTGGCCGTGTTCGGGCTTTTCCGATGCCTGGCGGATAGCCTGCTGGATGGCAGGCACATCCTTCTTCAGCATCATGCCCGCGATCTGTTCGGCCCAGATCTTCGGTTCGCCCTGGATTTGTCCGTGCGCCTGCGTGGCGAACACCGTCGCAGCGAGAGCGAAAATGACAGCGCGAATACTCATTCCGCCGCTGCAGCCGCCGGCTGCGCCTTGGCCTGGATATACTGGTGGATCGCATCGGCGCAGTCGCGGCCGTCGCGGATCGCCCAGACCACCAGGCTGGCGCCGCGCACGATGTCGCCGGCGGCGAACACGCCCGGAATATTGGTCATCTTGCTGCGCGCCGAGATCTTCACGGTGCCCCAGCGGGTGACTTCCAGATGCGGCGCCTTGAAGGCCTGGGCCAGGTCTTCCGGATCGAAGCCGAGCGCCTTGATGACGATATCGGCCGGCTGGTCGAAATCGGAGCCTTCGATTTCCACCGGCATCTGGCGGCCGGAAGCATCAGACGGGCCGAGCTTCATGCGGCCGGCATGCACGGCGGTGACCTTGCCCTCGCCGCGGAAGCTTTTCGGCAGGCTGAGCCAGACGAATTCCACGCCCTCTTCCTCGGCATTCTTCACTTCGCGCATCGAGCCCGGCATGTTGGCCTTGTCGCGGCGATACAGGCAGTGCACGGCGGTGGCGCCCTGGCGGATCGCGGTGCGCACGCAGTCCATCGCGGTGTCGCCGCCGCCGATCACGACGATCTTCTTGCCCGCCGCATTCAGCGTGCCGTTTTCATACTCGGGCACCTTGTCGCCCAGGCCATGCTTGTTGCTGGCTGTGAGATAGGTCATCGCCGGCACGATATTGGAAAGGCCCGAACCCGGCGCCTGGATGTCGCGCGCCTTGTACACGCCGGTGGCGATCAGCACCGCATCATGCTTCTTGCGCAGCTCATCCAGCGTGGCATCGCGGCCGACCTCGAAATTCATATGGAACTTCACGCCGGCGGCTTCGAGCAACGCCGAGCGGCGCTCGACCACGCTCTTCTCAAGTTTGAAGTTCGGGATGCCATAGATCAGCAGGCCGCCGGGGCGGTCGTAGCGGTCATAGACATGCACCTGATAGCCGAGCCGGCGCAGCTTGTCGGCCGCCGCCAGGCCGGCAGGACCGGCGCCGACGATACCGATGCTCTGCGCACGCTCGCCATTCACCGGCTTGGGCGCCTGCACCCAGCCCGACTCCCAGGCCTTCTCGGTGATGTATTTCTCGATCGAGCCGATGGTGACGGTGCCATGGCCCGACTGCTCGATCACGCAGTTGCCTTCGCACAGGCGATCCTGCGGGCAGATGCGGCCACAGATCTCGGGGAAGGTATTGGTCGCCTGGCTCAGCTCATAGGCTTCTTCCAGCCGGCCTTCGGCGGTCATGCGCAGCCAGTCGGGGATATTGTTGTGCAGCGGGCAATGCACCTGACAGAAGGGCACGCCACATTGCGAGCAGCGCGAGGCCTGCTCGTTGGCCTTGGTGGCGGCGAATTCGCGGTAGATCTCGTCGAAGTCGTGCGCGCGCTCCGAGGCGCTGCGCTTTTCCGGCATCGCCTGGGCGGTCTGTACGAACTTCAGCATCTTCTCGGCCATGGCGCGCTCCGCATGACCTGCCGGCTGGTCGAAGGGAAAAAGGGGCGGCAGGTCGGGTCTTGGGGACAGAGACACCCCGGGGCGACAGGGTCCCGGCACCTTCAGGATGCAAAGAACCGTCGAACTGGGGCGGAGCGCAACTTTTATTGCCCAATGCCGCCATGATCAAGCATAAAATCTCCGATAGGTCACATTTGTTGACCTTTTCGATTCTTGCGCAGGGGGTTTGTGGGCCTGCGAACGGGTTTCAGCTGTCACATACCCTAATATTAGGACCGAATTGAGACTATATGCTATTTAAGCCTTTGATTCCGCGAATACCCTGAGCGGCATTGGATTCAGGCAGGCTGAACTGCCCGCCGCAGGCCAAACAGCGGCCGCAGCCAGCCGACCCGGCGCACCGCCTCGTAACCCGCCCAGCAGCCGGCCATCGTGGCGCCCGCCAGCAGCGCCGCCTCGCTGCCGGCCGAGAGGCCAAGGCCGCTGATCCGGTGGCCCAGCATCACGATGATGGTCTGGTGCAGGATATAGAAGGGGAAGATCGCGTCGGTGAGATAGCGGCGGAGCGGCGTATCGACGTTCAGATGGCGCCGGGCAAAGCCGAGCAGCATGACGATCCAGGCCCATTGATCCAGCGCCCAGATGAAGGGCCGCATCCGGCCGCCCGTATCGGTCAGTACCACCAAGACCATGACGGCATACATCGTCACGGCCAGCGCCAGCGCCAGCCAGCGCAGGCGTTCGAGGCTGAGCCAGATGCCCTCCTGCCGCGCGATGCCATAGCCGAACAGGAACAGCGACAGATACAGCGCATGCAGATACCAGTCGTCGACCAGCGCATGGGTCTCGCCAAAGACCGGCCGCAGCACCAGGCGCAGCGCGCCGATCAGCAGCGGCGGCACCAGCAGCAGCGCCATCGGCTGGCGCAGGGCGACAGCAACACCGCGCAGGGGCAGCGCATGCAACAGCGGCCGCAGCGCGATCACGATCATGGTGTAAACCCAGAGATAGGCGACGAACCACAGGTGATTCCAGGTCGGCACGATCAGCGGCCGGCCATCGACGCGCCAGCCGCCATGGAAGCTGATGTATTTCGCATAGAAGGCGAACACGCCCTCGCTGTAGCCGAGCTTCTCGACGATCTCGGCATAGGTCTGCGGCGGCACGATCACCAGCATGCCAAACACCAGCGGCGGCAGCAGGCGCCAGCTGCGCTGCCGGGCCATGCGGCCGCGCGTCATGCGGTCGGCCATGAAGCGGGTGGCGCAGCCGGCGATCAGGAACAGCAGTGCCAGCCGCCAGGGACTGGTCAGCAGCATCAGCGGCTGGATCTCCGGGCCGGCATGGCTGCTTTTGACATGCCAGGGCCAGGCGACGAAAAACATGCCGATGTGATAGAAGATCAGCAGCCCGAAGGCGATGATGCGCAACCAGTCGAGATCGTAACGCCGTGCATCCTTGTGCAACCCAGTCTCTGACATGAATCCTCTCGCCCATACCGTCACCAGCCCTCAATGCCTGCGATGACGGCGGACACCAAGACCGATGGGATGAGCGGCGGGTCGGCTGTGACGAGCGGCGGACCGGATCGCGGCACCGCGGAATACATCGGTTTTTCCCGCCGGTTATGGCTCGGCTATGGCTTGGCCCTTATCCTGGCGGCGGCGCTGGGTGCGTCTTCCTTCTGGATCGAGGACACCCGCAACGGCATCGCCGCACCGGCCTGGTGCTATGCCGTGACCGAGGCAACCAGCGTGGGCATGCTGTTTGTCCTCACGCCCCTGCTGCTGCGCCTGACCGCCTGGCTCGACCCGCGCCGGATCGGCTGGCCGCGCACCCTGCTGGGCCATCTCGCCGGTTTCGCCCTGGGCAGCACCGCCCATATCGCCGGCATGGTGGCCCTGCGCCTGCTGCTGTTTCCGCTGTTCGGCCGCAGCTACAGTTTTGGCACGCCCGGCCATCTGGGCCTGCAGATCCTCTACGAGATCCGCAAGGATGCGGTGATCTATCTGGGCATGGTGGCACTGCTCTGGCTGGTCGCCCGCGCGCGGCGCCGCGCGCAGGTCACGGTGATCGTGCAGCCGGCCACCGCATCCTCGGCGGCGCGGCTGGAAATCCGCGACGGCGCGCGGCGCATCTGGGTCGATCCAGCCGAGATTCTCTGGGCGGAGGCGGCGGGCAATTATGTCGAGTTGCATCTGGCCGGCGCCAGCCATCTGCAGCGGCAGACATTGGCGGCCCTCGAGCAGCAGCTGGCCGATCAGGATTTCGTGCGCATCCACCGCTCGCGCATCGTCAACCGCCGCCATGTGCGCAGCGTGGCCGGCAATGACAGCGGCGATTTCACCGTGACGCTGGATGACGGCCGCCAGATCGCCGGCGGCCGGCGCTGGCGCGATGCGCTGATGACGCCTTAGCTGAAGCGCGGCTCGAATTTGCCGCCGCCGCGGCGGTAGCGATAGAGATAGGTCTCGATCACGCCTTCCACCGGGGTGGGCTGGGTGACGCCGAGATCCTTCAGGCCTTTCGCGCCTTCCGTCACCACATTGTCTGCCTTCAGCAGCTCGATCTGGTCGCGCGTGATCGGCGGCGCAAACAGCGGCTGCAGCTCGAGCGCAAAGGCCAGCGGCTTGAGCGCGAAACCGGGCACCGGCACGAGCAGGCGCTTCTTGTGGATGGTGTCGAGCGTCAGCTGCATGATCTCTTTCATGCTGTAGACCTTGGGCCCGCCCAGTTCATAGGTCTGGCCGGCCGCCGCATCATCCAGGGCGGCCTGCACGACAGCGGCACCGACATCGCCGGCATAGACCGGCTGCAGCTTCGTATGGCCGCCATCGACCAGCGGCAGTACCGGGGCGAAAGCCGCGAGCGCTGCAAAGCGGTTGAAGAAATCGTCTTCCGGGCCGAACACCACACTGGGACGGATGATGGTGGCCTGCGGCATATGCCGGCGCACCCCGGCCTCGCCGGCCGCCTTGCTCTGCGCGTATTTCGAACCGCTGGCGGCATCGGCGCCGATGGCGGAGAGATGCACCATCTTTTTCACGCCGGCTTCTTTCGCACAGAGCGCGATCACCTCGGCGCCGCGCGCCTGCACGGCACCGAATTTCTGCGCGCCGCCCTCATACAGGATGCCGACGCAGTTGATGACGATATCGGCGCCCTTGACCGCGGCCTGCACCGAGATCGGCATGCGGATATTGGCCTGCACGATATCGATCTGGCCAACCGCGCCCATCGGCTTGAGGAACAGGCCCTCTTCCGGGCGACGGATGGCGACGCGCACCCGGGCGCCCTGCTGGGCCAGTTTCTGCACGACATAGCGGCCGATAAAGCCGGAGCCGCCGAAAACGGTGACGAGCTGGTTGCGCAGCGACATGGGGGCACCCCTGCAGGCAAAAGTAGTTTCTCTGGCCCGGACTATAGCGATTTTGCCGTGCCGGCCAAGAGTTTGCGGTGCAGCAGGGGGTGGTCTATCGTCGGCCGATGGGCGCCGGATTCCCCACTGTTGTCATGGGCCTGCTGATCGGCACCGTGTATTTCCTGCCCAGCCTGCTGGCCTGGCGGCGCCAGCATCCATGGCGGCAGAAAATCATGCTGGCCAACCTGCTGGTCGGCTGGACCGTGATCGGCTGGGCGGTCTGCATGGGGCTGGTGCTCAGCCGCCGGGCCGGCTGATCACACTAGGCCGCCATGGCATCGTCATCCCGCACCCGGGGCAGCCGGGGCAGATAGCCGACCGCGGCATCGATCGTCGTGGCGAAGCGCAGGCCCCGAAAGGCATAGGCGATCAGATCGACTTCGGCATCCTCGCCATCGTACCAGGGGCCGACGATATGGATCGCATGCTGCTGCCGCGACAGCCCGGTCCCGTCAATCATGCGCATGGTCAGGGTCAATGCCGAGGTCGCGGGGTGTCTCTCGTCGATCTGCTGATAGGGAATCATGAGATTGGCTTGCATGCGGCGCTCGAAAGCCTGCAGCTGGCGTTCGAAACGCTGGTCGGACGCCACCTCGTCATAGGCGGCGTCTTTCAGCCAGCAGGCGGTTTTGCCGCGAAAACAGATGAGAGTCTCAACCAGCCGCGCCCGCAGCAGGACGGCGTCCTGCAGGCCAAACTTCTTCTCGGCGGCCAGCATCATGCGGCCGAGCCCCACCAGAACCAGTACGGGCGATCGCTGTTGCATCACTCTTTTCTCCGATTCGCAACCGGAAGCCAGCGGCTTCCGCAGGCAATCCATAGGGACAATGTCAGGCGGTGATGTTAGGCGACCACATCCCTGAAGACGAATTATAAAGCAATAATTCCAATGGATTACGCGTTTGTAACGACGCAAACATGTTCAAATATCAACCTGACGCTCAAGGTCCGCTGCTGGTATTGATCTCCCGCCGCCGCTTGAAACCAAGAAGCAAAACGGGCGGGCAGAGAGTGGAAATGCCAGAACGCCAGCACATCCTGATCGTGGATGACGACCCGCGGATACGAGAGATCGTGAGCAGTGCCGTTGGCACCATAGGATATCGCTGTTCCGAGGCCGGCAGCGGCGAGGAAGCCCTGCGCGTGATCGGCAAAGAGAATGTCGATCTGGTCATTCTCGACCTGTCGATGCCGGGCATGGATGGCCTGACGGTGCTGCAGGGCATGCGGCAACAGGCCAGATTCCCCATCATCATTCTTTCCGGCCACGAAGACCGCGATCACAAGATCGAAACCTTCGTTGCCGGCGCCGATGATTACATCACCAAGCCGTTCGATCCGGTCGAACTGGCGGCGCGCGTGTTCGCCGTGCTGAGGCGCAGCACGGCCACGCACAAGCCGCAGCATGATGAAGATTTCTATTTCGACCGCGCCCGCGCGCAGATCTGGCACATGAACAAACCCCTGCGCCTGTCGGCGATGGAGTTTCGCCTGCTCGGCATGCTGCTCGATCACGGCGGACAGACACTGCCCTTCGAGACCATCGTGAAGGAACTGTGGGGCCAGGACAGCACCCAGGCGCGTGCCGCCCTGCGTGTACTGGTCTGGCGCCTGCGCAAAAAGATCGAAGCCCAGCCCGACGACCCCAGCCGTCTGCTGACCGAAGAGACCGGCTACCGGATGCGGCTGGAAGGCACTCAGACGCCCACCGCAGAGGCCGCATCGTAACCCTTTGATTTTGTTGAATCCGAGTCCTGTGGATAATGTTCATTTGACGACACAAAATGTTCATGTGATGGTCATTTGAACGAAATAAGCGGCTGGCAATGTTCAAGTGAACATGACGGGCCGCACGGGACAGGAAACACCAATGGGCGCCGGATTACCGGCCGACGACCGCGCGCGCGCCATCATCGAGCGGGTGCGCAGCCAGGGCTACCAGACCATCGAGGCGCTGGCGGCCCAGTTCGGCAAGACCACCCAGACCATCCGTCGCGATGTGAACCTGCTGTGCGACCGCGGGCTGCTGCGCCGCAAGCATGGCGGCGTCGAACTGCCGCCCGCAGACGAGAATCTCGCCTATCCCGCCCGCCAGGTGCTGAACATCGACGCCAAGCGGCGCATCGCCGATCTGGTGGCGCGCGAGGTGCCCGACAATGCCACGCTGTTTTTCGGCATCGGCACCACGCCCGAGCAATGCGCGCTGGCGCTGACCGATCATCCCGGCCTGCGGGTGATGACCAACAACCTGAATGTGGCGATGGCGCTGGCGCGCAATCCCTCCTGCGAGATCACCATCGCCGGCGGGCGCCTGCGTAATCTGGACCGCGATGTCGTGGCGGCCGAGGCACGGGATTTCTTCAGCCGCTTCTCAGTCGATATCGGCATCTATGGCGTCGGCGCCGTCGCCGATGACGGCACCCTGCTGGATTTCGGACTCGATGAAGTGGAAATGCGCCGCAGCCTGGCGCAGCACTGCCGCCAGCGTTTCCTGGTGCTCGACCATTCCAAATTCGGCCGCGACGCCACCGTGCGCGGCGGCCATATCACCGAGGCCACGGCTGTCTTCACCGACAGGCCGGTGCCTCCCGCCATTGCCGGCCAGTTGAAAGAAGCCGGCATCCGTCTCGTCGTCTGGTCCGACGACGCCATCCACACTGCACCTACCAACGGGAGAGGCTGATCATGTTGAAACGTATCTTACTGGCGACTGCGCTGGGCATCGCTGCCCTCGGCAGCATCGCCGACGCATCCGCCCAGCAGCGCGCGATCTGCTACAACTGCCCGCCGGAATGGGCCGACTGGGGCTCGCAGCTCAAGGCGATCCAGTCCAAGCTGGGCATCACCGTGCCGGCGGATAACAAGAATTCCGGCCAGGCCATCGCGGCATTGATCGCCGAGAAGGCCAATCCGGTCGCCGATGTCACCTATCTGGGCGGCATCGCCGCCGACCCGGCCAAGGATGCCGGCGTGCTGACGCCCTACAAGCCGAAGAACTGGGACAAGATCCCGGCCGACCTGAAGGATGCCGATGGCAACTGGTTCACCATCCATTCGGGCACGCTCGGCTTCTTCGTCAACAAGCAGGCGCTGGGCAACAAGCCGGTGCCGCAGAGCTGGGCCGACCTGCTCAAGCCCGACTACAAGGGCCTGGTCGGCTATCTCGACCCAACCTCGGCGGCCGTCGGCCAGCTTGGCGTGATGGCGGTCAATCTCGCGCTCGGCGGCAATTACGACAACCTCGATCCGGCGATCAAGTATTTCAAGGATCTGGCCAAGAACCAGCCGATCGTGCCGAAGCAGACGAGTTATGCCCGCGTGATCTCTGGCGAGATCCCGATCCTGCTGGATTACGACTTCAATGCCTATCGCGGCCAGTATACCGACAAGGCGCCGGTGCAGTTCGTGATCCCGAAGGAAGGCAGCGTGGTGTTCCCCTATGTGATGGGCCTGGTCAACAAGGGGCCCAACGCGGAGAATGGCAAGAAGGTGCTGGATTTCGTGCTGTCGGATGAAAGCCAGGCGAT
Source organism: Ferrovibrio terrae (assembly GCF_943371255.1). GTDB lineage: Bacteria > Pseudomonadota > Alphaproteobacteria > Ferrovibrionales > Ferrovibrionaceae > Ferrovibrio > Ferrovibrio terrae_B. Next base: position 17,070 of record NZ_CALRUC010000044.1, read on the forward strand.
GTGGGGCAATGCCTATCTGCGTCCGGTCTTCGCCCAGCATCTCTCGGCCGAAGCCAAGGCGAAGTTCCTGCCCGATGCCGATTATGCCCGCGCCAAGCCGATCGACCTGAAGAAGCTGGCCGCCGCGCAGGCCAAGATCGTCGACCGCTACAAGAACGAAGTGAACTGAGACAAGAAACGTCTGGCGGAGCGGCATCAGACCGCTCCGCCATTTTCACGCGGGGAAACGGCACGCAACCATGCGCCGGGAAACACAACGACTGATTCTTCTGCTGCTGCCGGCCGGGATTTTCTTCGCCGGCTTTTTCCTCATTCCGATGGCCGAGCTGTTCGTGATCGGCGGCAGCGGCAAGACCGGCTGGAGCGCCTATGCCGCGATCCTGACCGACAAGAACTATTTCAACAGCCTGCTTGCCACCCTGGCCGTCGCCTCGGCCACCACGGTGGTGACGCTGATCATCAGCGGCATTTCCGGCGTGTTCCTGCAGCGCCACAAATTCCCCGGCAATGCCGCGCTGGTGGCGATGCTGACCTTTCCGCTCGCCTTCCCCGGCGTCGTCATCGGCTTCATGGTCATCATGCTGGCCGGCCGCCAGGGCCTGATCGGCCAGATCACCGAATTCGTCACCGGCGACAAGGTGGTGTTCGCCTATTCGATGGCCGGGCTGTTCATGGGCTATGTCTATTTCTCGGTGCCGCGCACCATCCTGACCGTGATGGCCGCCGCGGAGAAACTGGATCCGAAACTGGAGGAGGCGGCACGCTCGCTCGGTGCCTCGCCCATGCGCGTGGTGCGCGATGTCATCATCCCGGGGCTGAAGCCCGCCTTCATCTCGGCCGGCGCGATCTGCTTCGCCACTGCCGTCGGCGCTTTCGGCACGGCGTTCACGCTGGCCACCCGCATCAACGTGCTGCCGATGGTGATCTACACCGAGTTCACGCTGTCGGCCAATATCGCCATGGCGGCTGCGCTCAGTTTCGTGCTTGGCGCCGTCACCTGGGTGGTGCTGGCGATTGCCCGCACCGCCGCCGGCTCCACCGTCGCGGCAGCAGGCTGAGGGCGCGCCATGAAAAACAGATGGCTCTTCTCCCTGCAGCTCGGCTTCACCTTGCTGGTCTGCGCCTTCCTGATCGTGCCGGTGATCCTCTCCATCCTGGCGGGCCTGACGGTGAACTATCTCGTCGGCATCGAAAGCGGCCTGACGCTGCGCTGGGTCTATGCCGTGTGGGACGGCTATCGCGACACCATCTTCCTCTCCATCGGCCTGTCGCTGGCCTGCCTGGTAGTGACATTGCTGATCGGCATCCCGACGGCTTACGTGCTGGCCAAGCGCCAGAGCGGCCTGACGCGCGCCATCGAGGAACTGCTGGTGATGCCGGTGGCCGTGCCGGGGCTGGCCACCGCGCTGGCGCTGATCGTCACCTATGGCAGCCTGTCGGGCTTCCGCACCAGCTGGGCCTTCATCCTGGTGGGGCATGTGCTGTTCACCCTGCCCTTCATGGTGCGCAGCGTGCTGGCCGTGCTGATGGCAATCGATTTGAAGACACTGGAAGAGGGCGCGGCGTCGCTGGGCGCCGGCTTCATCGACCGTTTCCGCGACATCGTGCTGCCCAACTGCCGCACCGGGATTCTCGCCGGCTCGCTGATGGTGGTGACGCTGTCGATGGGCGAGTTCAACATGACCTGGCTGCTGCACACGCCATTCAACAAGACGCTGCCGGTAGGCCTTGCCGACGCCTATGCGTCGCTGCGGCTGGAGATCGGCAGTGCCTATACGCTGGTCTTCTTCCTGATGATCGTGCCGCTGCTGCTGGCCCTGCAGGCTTTCGCGCAGCCGCGCCAGACCAAATTCGTTGCCGAGGACGACCATCATGACTGAGCCAAAGAATATGATTCCTGGCAAGCCGCTCTCCATCGCGCTGGAAAACTGCGCCAAGACCTTTGCCGATGGCACCCGCGCGCTGGAGCCGCTCAATCTCTCGATCAATGCCGGCGAGACCATCGTGTTTCTCGGGCCCAGCGGCTGCGGCAAGACCACGACGCTGCGCATCATTGCCGGCCTGGAAGAACCCGATGCGGGTGGCCGCGTGCTGTTCGATGGCGAGGACATCACGTCTTTGCCGATCGAGAAGCGCAATGTCGGCATGGTGTTCCAGTCCTATGCGCTGTTCCCCAATATGAGCGTGGCGGAAAATATCGGCTATGGCCTGAAGATCCGCGGCGAGTCGTCGGCCGGCCTGCGCACCCGGGTCGGCGAGATGCTCGGCATGATGCGGATCGAGAAACTGGCCGACCGCCGCATCGACCAGCTGTCAGGCGGCCAGCGCCAGCGTGTCGCCCTGGCGCGTGCACTCGCCGTGCGGCCGCGCGCCCTGCTGCTGGACGAACCGCTGACCGCGCTGGATGCCAAGCTGCGCGACACCCTGCGGCTGGAAATCGACACCCTGCTGCGCCGGCTGAACATCACCGCCATCTATGTGACCCATGACCAGGCCGAGGCCATGGCGCTGGGCGACCGCATCGTGGTGATGGAACATGGCCGCGTGGCGCAGATCGGCAATCCGCGCGACATCTACCAGAAGCCGGCGACGCGCTTTGTCGCCGAGTTCATCGGCACCATGAACCGGCTGAACGGCGCAGTGCGCAACGGCGTGTTCACCTGCCGCGCCGGCGACATGCCCTGGGCCGCGGCACCCGCCGATGTCAGCGAGGTGCTGTTCCGCCCCGAGGATATCCGTGTCACCGATTCGGCCGAGGCCAGCGGCCTGCGCGGCACCGTGGCCGCCGCCTTCTATCTGGGCGACCGCACCCGGCTGTTCGTCGAGGTCGGCGAGACCCAGCCGCTGGTGGTGGAAAGCACGGCGCGACGCGACTTTGCCCATGGCGAAACCGTCGGACTGCAGATCGACCCGCGCGGCCTGCTGGTGTTGTAAGCGTAAGGAGTGCCCCATGCTGATTGCCCAGATCACCGACACCCATATCAAGCTGCCCGGCAAGCTGGCCTATCAGAAGGTCGATACGGCGACGATGCTGGCGCGCTGCGTGCGCGAAATCCAGGCGCTCAAGCAGCAGCCCGACCTGATCCTGCTGACCGGCGATCTGGTCGATCTCGGCAGGCCCGAGGAATACGATCACCTGAAATCCATCCTCAGCCCCCTGCAGCAGCGCATCATCGCCATTCCCGGCAACCATGACGAACGCGACGCCATGCGCGATGCCTTCGCCCATGGCGGCTATCTGCCGGCGGAGCGCGGCAGCTTCCTGCAGTTTGCCATCGACGACGACTATCCGCTGCGCATCATCGGGCTCGACACGCTGATCCCCGGCCAGGGTGGCGGCGAGCTGTGCGGCGACCGCCTGCGCTGGCTCGATGCCACGCTGGCGCAGCGGCCCGAGACGCCGACGCTGGTGATGATGCACCACCCGCCCTTTACCACCGGCATCGGCCATATGGACAAGATCGGCCTGAAGGGTGCTGCCGGCTTTGAAGACATCGTCGCCGGCCATCCGCAGATCCGGCTGATCCTCTGCGGCCATCTGCATCGCACCATCCGCGCCGATATAGGCGGCCGCACGGCGCTGACCTGCCCGAGCCCGGCGCATCAGGTGGCGCTGGATATCGATGCCGATGCGCCGAGCCGCTTCACCATGGAACCGCCGGGCTTCATGCTGCACTGGTGGAACGATGGCCGGCTGGTGAGCCACACCGCCTGCATCGGCGATTACGACGGCCCGCATCCCTTCCACGGGCCGGATGGCAAGCTGATCGACTGAGATCCATCGCCTAAAGTCAGCTGTCGCGGCGGCCCTTCCAGAAGGGCTTGATCGCCGCATAGCTGTCCCAGGCCTCGCCGAGCTGGGCGAGCTGCAGCTGCTGGCGCCCGGCGAACCAGGCGGCAATTGCCGCCGGCGCCGGATCTTTGGCGGCGTCGGGCAGCAGATCCTGCACCAGACGGGCACCGACATCGGCATCGTTCAGCATGCCGAGGCAATCCTGCAGATGCGCCAGGGCCGCGATGAAGCGGCGCGATCCCTTGCGATGCGGGAACAGCAGCCGGAAGAATTCCGCGGCATAGCGCAGCTTCTTGGCGCGGATGCGCAGATCATGCAGCGCGGCGATATCCAGATCGGCATGCCGGCTGCCCAGCGCCTTCAGTTTCTTGCGGCGGCGGCGCAGCACGGTGGCGGCAAATTGCGCTGCCGGTTCGGCAGCGGCCTCGGCATCCTTCACGGCAATGGCATCGCCGCGTTCGACAGCACTGAGGAAAGTCTCCAGCCCGAGCCGCAGCACGGCAACCCGGGGTGCCTGCAGCGCGGAGTCGAGCGCGACCTGCGCCGAGGCGCGGCGGTCTTCCAGGATGGTGGCAAGATGCTGCAGCCGTTTCGGCGCATCGGGCAGACGGCGCAGCGGATTGAGCGTTTCGGTCAGAAACACATCGAGGTCGCGCTTGCGGCCGAGCGGTGCACCGAGCCAGCGCAGGTCTTCCAGCAGCGGCTGCAGCGCATCGTCTTTCAGCAGCGGCGCGAACAGCCCGATGGCCGAACGCAGGCGGCGCAGGGCGACGCGCATCTGGTGCACGCCTTCCAGGTCGCGGTCGCGCAGCACCGGCAGCAGATTGGCATCGAACTGCGCCAGGCAATGGCGACCGATGGCGGCGAACACCGCTGCCGCACCGGCATCGTCGGGCAGGTCAAAATCGATCGTGGCGGCACGCACCGGCGGCGGCTCGATCAGACCCAGTGTGGCAGCGGCCTGCACCATGGGAGCGACACCGCCCCAGCGCAGCGGCAGGTCGCGCAGCAACTCCGCCGCCATGGCATCGACCGTCAGCGCCGCCTCGGGTGCGGCCTGCAGGGTGAGGGCGTCATAGGCCGCGCTCTGCTTGTCGGGTGTTTTCAGCTGCACCTTGTAGCTCTGCAGCATGACCGCATGGCCATCACGGGTCAGCGTATGCATCTGTCCGTTCAGCGTGCCTTCGGCCAGCACCGCAAGATCGTCGATGGCATCCAGCGACGGCGCCGCCTTCAGCGCCAGGCCGGCGACCGGCAGGGTGACGATGCGGCGGCCATGGCCATCATCGATGGCGAGGCAGAGCCAGCCGGCGGAGGCAAAACCGCGATCAGGGGTATCGAGCAGGGCAAGCGAGGATTTCAGGGCACGGCCACGCTTGCCGGCCAGCAGGGCATGGCGACGCACAAGCGTCAGCCCGCCCGGGGCCAGGCCGAAACGCAATAGCGCGGGCGGTTCGCTCATGGCGGCGGACTCTATCGGAGCCGTTGGAAAAAAGTCAAACCGCACAGACGTTTACGATTGTTACAGTTCTGCGAAACCCAGCACCCGCCGGCTGCATTTGGAACCGCCCTAATTCTGCCGCTTTCTCCGGTTTAACTGCTCCTACTTGCAGATCACTATATTCGTGATCTGTGCAGGGCCGTCCGGCACCCCGCCATCCCCCCGGCATCGCCGGGCGGCCCTCCCCCTTTCCCAACGATACTCAGATCTCGCCCAGCATCTTCTTCAGTGCCTCGGCCAGCGCAGCCTTGCGCACCGGCTTGGGCAGGATTTCCGAGATGCCGAAATACCGCGTGTGGCGCAATTCGTCCTCGCCGGCCGAGCCCGACATGAACAGGATCGGCAGGCCGGGCTTCTTGGCCAGCACGCGGTCGGCCAGCTCGATGCCGCCCATACCGCCGGGCATCTGGATATCGGTGAGCAGCAGATCGATCGGCAGGCCGCGGCGCAGCTCCTGCAGCGCATCGGCCGCCGTTGCCGCCGGCAGCACGGCAAAACCCAGACTGCCGAGCAGCGCCGTCATGGTGGCGCGCACATCAGCATTGTCATCGACGCAGAGGATCAGGCGGCGGCCGGGTTCGTTCTCGGGCCGGCGCGCCGACAGGCGGTCGCCTTCGAGCGCCGGGAAATACAGGCGGAATTCGGTGCCGGCGCCGGGCATGCTGTCGAGTTCGATAAAGCCGCCGGACTGCACGACGAAACCATAGACCATGCTGAGTCCCAGGCCGCTGCCCTTACCGACCTCCTTGGTGGTGTAGAAGGGCTCGAAGACGCGGGCAGCGACATCGGGCGACATGCCGCAGCCGGTGTCGCGCAGGCCGATCATCACATAGGTGCCGATCGGGGCGACGCGCGTGGGCATCACGCGTGGTTCAGACAGATGCGTGATGGCAGTGCGGATGGTGAGCTGGCCGGCACCGTTCATGGCATCGCGCGCATTCAGCGCGATGTTGAGCAGGGCATTTTCCAGCTGGTTCGGATCGGCCTCCACCATATAGACATCGAGCTCCAGCGCCGGCTGCACCGAGATGCTGTCGCCCAGCGTGCGGCGCAGCACATCGAGCACGCCGAGAATCAGCTCGTTGATATCCAGCCGTGACGGCTTCAACTGCTGCTGGCGGCCAAAGGCGAGCAGGCGGCGGGTGAGATCGGCGCCGCGCGTGGCATTGCGCAGCGCCTGCTCGATCAGCCGGTGGTTTTCCTTGTCCGTGGTGCGGTCGGTCAGCAGTTCCAGATTGCCGACAATCACGGCCAGCAGATTGTTGAAATCGTGCGCGATGCCGCCGGTCAGCTGGCCCAGCGCCTCCATCTTCTGCGCCTGGCGCAGCTGGTCGCGCAGTTCCTCGGCCTGGCGGCGTTCGCTCATATCGCGCGTGATATTGACGAAGCCGGTCAGCTCGCCGCCGGTATCGCGCAACGCGCTGATCACCACGCTGGCCCAGAATTTCGAACCGTCCTTGCGCACACGCCATTCTTCGTTGGCATAGCGACCCTTCTCGGCGGCGATCAGCAGCGCATTGAGCGGCACCTGCCCGACCCGTTCGGCATCGACATAATACATGTCGCGAGTCTTGCCGATGGCTTCGTCAGGCGTGTAGCCGGTCAGGTTCTGCGCCCCGGTATTCCACGACAGCACGATCCCATCGGCATCCATCAGGAAAATGGCGTAGTCGGTGATGGAATCGACCAGCAGGCGGAAGCGCGCCTCGCTTTCGCGGCGCGCCTGTTCGCTGCGCTTGTAATTGCTCAAGTCATGGATGACGCCGACGAACCTGCGTTCGCCATCCTTGGTCTGCGATTCACCCACCGCCAGTTCAAATGGAAACACCGTGCCGTCCTTGCGGCGCCCCTGCACTTCGCGGCCGATGCCGATGATCTTTTTCTCGCCGGTGTCGAGATAGTTGTGCAGATAGCCGTCATGCGCCGAATGATCCGGCTCGGGCATTAGCATCGACACGTTGCGGCCTAGAACCTCGTCGGGCTTGTAGCCGAACAGCCGCTCGCAGGCGGCATTGAACAGGGCGATGCGGCCATCGGCCTCGATCACGATCAGGCCGTCGATCGCGGTGTCGACGACGGCCCGCAACAGATCGTCGTTCATGCTGCGTTACCCCGTTTGGCAGAAAATCGACGAAAATTGCAATCTCAGATATATGCCGATTCTTTCGTATTCTCGGCTAAAAATGGTAGTGTCGTCACGCTAATACAACAAAAGCGCTCTTTTTGGCCGCCAGCCTATCGGGAGCACGCATGGCTCATATTCTTGTTATCGATGATAACCCGGAATTCCGCGATATTCTGCGGGCCCATCTGGAGACCCATGGCCACCGGATCACCCTGGCGGAAAACGGTGATAGCGGCCTGGCGGTGCTGGATCAGGGCGGCATCGACATCGTTCTGACCGATATCCTGATGCCCCAGCGCGACGGCATTGAGGTTTTGCGGGGGGCCAAGCAGCGCTGGCCCGACCTGCCGGTGATCGCGATTTCCGGTGGTGGCTGGATCGACGCCGGCGATCTGCTGGGCATGGCCGAGCGGCTGGGTGCCGATCTGGTGCTGCAAAAGCCGGTGCGGCGCGATGACCTGATTGCCGCCGTTGATGCCGCCCTGCGCGAAAACCTGCGCAAGATCGGCTGACGCCTACAGATAGCGCTGCAGCACCACCACCAGCAGCCACAGCGCCGTGACGCCCAGCACGCTGAGGGTCAGCACGATCCCGATCATGCGGCCGAAGGTGAGCCGCGGGCTGCTGAGATACCCCCAGGCATGCAGCACACGGCCGATGAACAGGCCGGCGCCCAGCAGATGCAGCGCCCAGGCCGGCTGCCGCGACATCTCCAGCATGAACAGCAGCAGCAGCGTCAGCGGCACATATTCGATGAAATTGGCCTGCACCCGCATCGCCCGCGCCAGATCGTCATGGCCGCCATCGCCGGTATTGACCCTATGGCGCTGGCGCAGGCGGATCACCACCAGCCCCAGGACGAGCAGCAACAGGCCGCAAAGCGCGGCATAAAGCGGTGTGATGGCAAAGGGCGGCAGCATGTGAAACTTTCTGCGGTTTACTCAGCAGCCTTAACGTGCTGCTGGCGAATCAGTTTCACGATTTCCGCGGCCGCCTGCGGAATATTGGTGCCGGGGCCGTAAATGCCGGCCACACCCGCCTTGCGCAGGAAGTCGTAATCCTGCGGCGGGATCACGCCGCCGGTGATGACCAGAATGTCGCCGGCGCCATTCTTGCGCAGCGCTTCGATCAGCTGCGGAACAAGAGTCTTGTGGCCGGCGGCCTGCGACGAGATGCCGACGACATGGACGTCATTCTCGATGGCGTCTTTCGCCGCCTCTTCCGGTGTCTGGAACAGCGGCCCGACATCGACATCGAAACCGAGATCGGCGAAAGCCGTCGCGATCACCTTGGCGCCGCGGTCATGGCCATCCTGGCCGAGCTTGACGACAAGCATGCGCGGACGACGGCCCTCTTCGGCGGCAAAGGCCTCGATATCCTGCTGGATCTTCATGAAGCCCTCGTCATTGGCATAGGCCGCGCCATAGACGCCGGCAATCGAGCGCACCGTGGCCTGGTGACGGGTGAAGACGCGCTCCATCGCATCGGACATCTCGCCCACCGTGACGCGCGCGCGGGCCGCATTGACGCAGAGTTCGAGCAGGTTTTCCTTGCCGGCGGCGCCGGCTTCCAGCGCCTTGATCGCCGCTTCGGCCGCTGCCTTGTCGCGCGTGTTGCGGATGGTGTTGAGCCGCGCCACCTGGCTGTCGCGCACGCGGGTGTTGTCGACCTCCAGCGTGTCGGGCACGTCATTCTGCGTGGTGCGGTATTTGTTGACGCCGACGATGACATCTTCGCCGCGATCCACCCGGGCCTGACGGCGCGCGGCGGCTTCCTCGATCTTCAGCTTGGGCATGCCGGACTCGACCGCCTTGGTCATGCCGCCCATCGCTTCGACATCCTCGATCAGCGCCCAGGCGTGGCTGGCCAGCGCATGGGTCAGCGCCTCGACGTAATAGGAGCCGGCGAGCGGATCGACCACCTTGGTCACATACGTCTCGTCCTGGATGATGAGCTGGGTGTTGCGCGCGATTCTTGCTGAGAATTCAGTGGGCAGCGCGATGGCTTCATCGAGTGCATTGGTGTGCAGCGACTGGGTGCCGCCAAGGACTGCGGCCATGGCCTCGATCGCGGTGCGCACCACGTTGTTATAGGGGTCCTGCTCGGTGAGCGAGACGCCCGAGGTCTGGCAATGGGTGCGCAGCATCAGCGAGCCGGCCTTTTTCGGCTTGAACTCCTGCATGATGCGCGTCCACAAGAGGCGTGCGGCGCGCAGCTTGGCGATCTCCATGAAGAAATTCATGCCGATGGCGAAGAAGAACGACAGCCGCCCGGCGAAGGCATCGACATCAAGCCCGCTGGCAATCGCGGTGCGGACATATTCCTTGCCATCGGCCAGCGTGAAGGCCAGCTCCTGCACGGCGGTCGCGCCGGCTTCCTGCATGTGATAGCCGGAGATCGAGATCGAATTGAACTTCGGCATCTTCGCCGCGGTGAAGCCGATGATATCCGCGATGATGCGCATGCTGGGCGCGGGCGGATAGATATAGGTGTTGCGCACCATGAACTCTTTCAGAATGTCGTTCTGAATGGTGCCCGAGAGCTGCTCAGGTTTGACGCCCTGTTCCTCGCCGGCGACGATATAGCAGGCCAGCACCGGCAGCACGGCGCCGTTCATGGTCATCGACACGCTCATCTTGTCGAGCGGGATGCCGTCGAACAGGATTTTCATGTCTTCGACGGAATCGATCGCCACGCCGGCCTTGCCGACATCGCCGACCACGCGCGGATGATCGCTGTCATAGCCGCGATGGGTGGCGAGATCGAAGGCGACGGAAACGCCCTGCTGGCCGGCGGCGAGATTCTTGCGATAGAAGGCGTTGGATTCTTCGGCGGTGGAGAAGCCGGCATATTGCCGGATGGTCCAGGGCCGGTTGGTGTACATGGTGCCGCGCACGCCGCGCGTGAAGGGCGCGAGGCCCGGCAGGCTGTCGAGGCCCTCGAGGCCTTCGAGATCGGCGGCGGTGTAGAGCGGCTTGACCGGGATGCCCTCGGGCGTGGTCCAGACCAGATCGGCCAGCGGCTTGTCGCCCAGCTCCTTCTGCGCCAGCTTGGCCCAGGCTTCGGGGAAAGGGATGTCTTTGCTGGTCATTCTCTTACGTCCACCCGTTTACGCTTGTTGCCGCAAACTCATGCTGCGGTGCAAAAGCCAGTATGCCGGGCTTTGAGGGACTGTCAAATTCAGGCCGGCCTGTAGGGCCAATCATAACCCTGCCGGTCGGGGCGGAAGTGCCAAAATCGCTGAACCGGGCCTCCGAGTGGCGTATCTGAGCCTTGGTTGGGCTTATCCGGGGCTTATTCCGTCTTATTCGACCCTTATTTCCGCTTATTCGATGCTTATTCCGCCTTATTCCGCTTCGTAGGCCGGCTAAGTGATTGAAATGGCTTGAACGGGTGAAAAGTGAGGATAGTAGCAACTGATTGTAGAACATTATAGCAACATAATGCTCGATTGTCCAGGGCTCCACATCTGCTTGACAACCGCTAAAGAGAGATCAATAGTATAGTGAGATCATAAGAGAGATCATTAGATATATGCTTTCACCATCCCTGCAAGTTACCCTGTCCCTTTCTGATGAACGGTTCGCGCAAATCATGCGTCATCGTAAGGGGGATGAATCGCTGGCTGAACTGATTCTTCGCTTGCTGGATGAAGCCACTAAATCAACGACAGCCGCTTTTCAGGAACCCGCGCAATGTGAGGGCGTGAGAACTCGCTTTCATCATTTCTCCGAAGGCTTTGAGATTTTCCGTGTAGCGAACGGAGTCCGATACTCTGCAAAAGCGTGTGGTGGAAAATGGCTTACCCCAAGCGGGAACCAGTACGCTTCACTCAATGAATTGTCGCGATCAGTAACCAGTACTCCAGAAAATGCATGGATGAGTTGGAATTACGTTGATGCGAATGGGAAAACGCGACGGATTAATGAGATACGCGACAAAAAAACAATCGCAAAACGAAATAGGCCAACTAAGGCCGCCGCAGAGGATGGCGAATCAAATACATGGCGCGCTGATGTTTTCGCGGCACTAAAAGGGCTGGGAGAGCCAGCAACACTATACGAAATCTATACGCATACTAAATTCATACGCGGGAAACGAGGGGCCTCGTTACCAGAAAATGCGGAGGCAATCATCCGCCGTACACTGGAAGAGAATTCCTCCGATTCAAAAAGCTATAAAGGTCGCTTTAATCTTTTTAAAAGCGCTAATGGGATTGGCTCAGGCATATGGGCACTTAGATGAATAAGGCCCTGAGCTATTTTTATTTTATATGGAGAGACTGATGATTCAGTTTCTCAAAGCGCTGGTCGAGAATTGTGAAATCGGCATCAAACGCAACGACGCCGGTTGGCATGTAATAGCCAAAGGGCCGCTTGCTTTAGCTACATTGATTTGTATTGCGACATTGTTTCTGTTTCGCTAAAGCGCCGTTTTCAATAACTTACATATTTTAAAGATCACCCCAACAGCAACGCCATCCCCGGATCGCCCTTACTCATCGCGCGCTGATAGGCCGGGCGCGCCGCCACGCGCTGCAGATAGCTGAGAATATTCGGATAGGGCGTGAGATCGTAGGGCGCGTAGTGGCGCATGGTGGTGAGGGTGAAGACCGGCATGATATCGGCGGCGGTGAACGCCGCGCCGGCCAGCCAGGTGTTGTCTTTCAGCCGCGCATCCAGCATCGCCAGCATCATGCCCAGGCGCTTCACGCCGATTGCGGCGGCCGGATGATCCGGTGCAGCACCAAGCCGCTGGGTGATCAGCACGCGCATCACGGCGGGCTGGAAACTGCCATTGGCGAAATGAAACCAGTAGAGATAGTCGGCGAAGCCGGCATCCGCGGGCCCGGGTCGCAGTCTGCCATTGCCGTATGTGCCGAGGATGTAGTCGACCACCGCGCCGGATTCGGCCAGCACCAGATCATCATCGGTGATCACCGGCGCCAGGCCCATCGGATGCAGCGCGTTATACTCTGGCGGCGCCTGCTTGGTGGGCAGGCGCTGGTAGAGCTTCAGCTCATAGGGGATGCCAAGCTCCTCGCAGAGCCAGACGATGCGTTCCGATTGCGAGACGCCGAGATGATGGACGGTGAGCATGCACACTCCGGGGCCGGATACGGGAGGCGCCAGTCTAGTCCATGCCGCATTGCTACCGCCATCGGCCATAGGCCGCCGCGCGAAAGCATGGCAGCATGACGGTCGCAACACAGCGCTGACCGGGACGCCATGGGCAAGACACCAGTAAAGAAGCCAGCAAGGAAGACCGTGAAGAAACCCGCGCCGGCGGCCGGCACCCGCCTGCGCGTGGTGCTGGCGCCCGGCGTGTTTCTCGGGCCCGGCAAGGCCGAGCTGCTGGAGGGCATTGCCGCCACCGGCTCGATTGCCGCCGCCGGCCGCCGCATGGGCATGAGCTACAAGCGCGCCTGGCAGCTGGTGGAAACCCTGAACGGCTATTTCAAGGCGCCGCTGGTGACGGCTGCCACCGGCGGCAAGGCCGGCGGCGGCGCGCAGCTGACCCCGCTGGGCGCCCAGGTGCTGGCGCGCTATCAGGCGATGGTGGCAGCGACCGAGGCCGCCTGCGCCAAAGACATCGCGGCGCTGCGGAAGCTGCGCGGGCGGTAAGGCGTGGATCCCCGGCCAATCTTAGTCAAAGACTGGGCCCGGGGATGACGGTTTATGGGGATTGCGCGATCACCCGCAGCATCGTTATAGTCATCCGGACATAACGGTGGATGGATGCTGGTCGACGACACAACCCTGCTGGCGCTGCTGATCTTCCTGGCCGCCGCGCTGTATTCCACCGTCGGCCATGCCGGGGCGTCGGGCTATATCGCCGCCATGGCCTTTGTCGGCGTCGCCGCCGTCGAGATGAAACCCACCGCGCTGACGCTGAACATCCTGGTCGCCAGCATCGGCACCTACCGGCTGTGGCGCGCCGGGCTGATCAATCCGCGCGCCCTGCTGCCGCTCATCATCTTCTCCATTCCGATGGCCTTTGTCGGCGGCGCCGTGCAGCTGCCGGTCAGCACCTATCGCATCGCTGTCGGCGTGGTGCTGCTGTTTGCCGGTTTTCGCCTGCTGGTCGATCCGCGCGAAAAGGCCGTGGCGGCGCGCGGCCATGGCGATGTGGCGATTCCGCTGCCGGCGGCGATCATCGCCGGCGCGGGCATCGGGCTGCTGTCGGGCCTGACCGGCACCGGCGGCGGCATCTTCCTCTCGCCGCTGCTGCTGCTGCTCGGCTGGGCCGGCGCGCGGCAGGCAGCCGGCATGGCGGCGCCGTTCATCCTGCTCAATTCGATCTCCGGCCTGGCCGGCAACATCGTTTCACTGCAGGCGCTGCCGGCCGAGCTGCCGATCTATGCCACTGCTGCACTGGCCGGCGCCCTGCTCGGCACCCAGCTGGCAATCCGCTGGCTGCCGGTGCGGCTGCTGCAATATCTGCTCGGCGGCGTGCTGCTGATCGCCGCGGTGAAACTGATCCTGACCTGAGGCAGTTGAGCCCTGTCAGTTGAGATCGGCGCGCCGCGCGCCGTATACTGACCGGCAAAACCGGAGCCTCCGTCCATGTCCGTCCGCTTCGATGCCAGCCTAGAGGGCTGGGTCGGGCCCTTTGCCCAGGCCCTGATCGACCAGACGGCGTTCCATCGCTGGGCCGGGCTGGAACTGCTCAGCCTGGCGCCGGGCCGCGCCGAGGTGGGCTTCACCGCCAGGGGCGAGATGCTGGTTTTCGGCAAATATGTGCATGGCGGCGTGCTGAACGGCCTGCTGGAACCGCCGGCCCTGCTCGCCATGCTGAGCCAGATGCGCGAGGATGAAAGCGCCATGACCGTCGATGTGCATCTGCAGCATATCCGTTCGGTGCTGGTCGGCGAACGCGTGACGATGACCGGCACGCTGCTCAAGCGCGGCAACAGCGTCGCCTTCTGCGATGTGGCGGCGCGCGTCGGTGACACAATCTGCACGACGGCGCGTATTACCAA
>NZ_CALRUC010000045.1:0-31379 GCF_943371255.1 Ferrovibrio terrae
AAAGCGGCGGTGAAGGCGCGCCAGGGCGTGCGCTATCACGTGGAAGAAGACGTCACCGTGCTGAATCCCGAAACCATGGAACGCGTGCCGGAAGACGGCGAGACCATGGGCGAGATCATGTTCCGCGGCAATATCGTGATGAAGGGCTACCTGAAAAACCCGAAGGCGACGGAAGAGGCTTTTGCCGGCGGCTGGTTCCATTCCGGCGACCTGGGCGTGCTGCATCCCGGCGGCTACATGCAGATCAAGGACCGCTCGAAAGACATCATCATTTCCGGCGGCGAGAATATCTCGACCATCGAGGTGGAGGGCGTGCTGTACATGCACCCCGATATCGTCGAGGCCGCCGTGGTGGCGCGGCCGGACAGCCATTGGGGCGAGACGCCCTGCGCCTTCGTCACCCTGCGCAATGGCGCCACCGTCACACCCGACCAGAAGGGCAGCGACGAGATCATCGCCTTCTGCAAGGAGCGGCTGGCGCGATTCAAGGTGCCGAAGACCGTGGTGTTCAGCGAGCTGCCGAAAACCTCGACGGGCAAGATTCAGAAGTTTGAACTGCGCGAACGGGCCAAGGCTCTGGGCTGAAGCAAAGCCCAAACCCTGGCCGGCGCAGTCGAGCTGCTATGATTGTCGGGAGATTTCTTCTTTCAGCTTCAGCTTTTCGCGCTTGAGCTGGGTGACACGGGTGGTGTCGGGCATCGGGCGGTGGCTCTCGTCATCGATCGCCGCTTGCAGGGCATGATGTTTTTCGATGAGAGTGTCGAGATGCGCCGTATGATTCATCGCATGCTCCTCCTTCCGGTTTGGAGCGCGTCAACCAGTTCGACTGCGGTCGCCCTGACATGGCGCGACCGCACCGGTGCGCGCCTGATGGAATTTAAGCACTGCCCTTCGCCTTTGTCAGCCCCAAACAATCAAATTTTCAAATAAGCGAGTCACCGTATGCGTCGCATACAGAAATCTGCCGGCAAAACCGCACCTAAACGGGTGGCTGCAAAAACAGTGCTGCCTGCAGGACGCATCAGGAAACGCAGCCAAGCTGCGGCACCGGCAGGAAAAATGGCATCTGCAATGATCCGTCCACCGGCCCAGCGTCGTCTGGTGGTTGGCATCACCGGCGCCTCAGGGGTGATTTACGGCATCCGCCTGCTGGAAGCACTGCAGCAAAGCGGTATCGAGTCGCATCTGGTGCTGAGCCGCGCCGCCGAAATGACGATTGCCTATGAAACGCAATACAGTATCAAGGATGTGAAGGCGCTGGCGCATACCACATACGCGGTGGCCGATATCGGCGCCGCGATTTCCTCGGGCTCATTCCAGACGCTCGGCATGGCCATCGTGCCCTGTTCGATGAAGACGCTGGCCGAGATCGCCACCGGCGTCACCACCACTTTGCTCAGCCGCGCCGCCGATGTGACGCTGAAGGAACGCCGCCGGCTGGTGCTGGTGCCGCGCGAAACGCCGCTGCATCTGGGGCACCTGCGCAACATGACCGCGGTGACCGAGATGGGCGCCATCGTGGCGCCGCCGATGCCGGGCTTCTATGCCATGCCGCAGACGCTGGACGACCTGATCGGCCATACGGTGGGCCGCGTGCTCGACCTCTTTGGCCTGGATGCCGGCCTGGTCAAGCGCTGGACCGGCAAGCCGGCCAAATAGAACAGCCCTTCAGGTAAACGCGATCCGCAGCAGGTCGGCGCCCAGCTGCAGGGCCTGTTTGTCGCCCGGCGCCAGCCGTTCCAGATAGGCCCCCAGATGGGCGGCGGCGGCATCGATCTCGTCATCGCGCTGCGGCGGCGCCGGCCCGCGCTGGCCCGGCCCGATGCGGCTGGCGGCCGAGAGCCAGACCTGGGCGACCTGTTCGAGCTTCAGTTCCAGCGCCTTGATTTCAGCATAGAGAGCATCCGCCGTCGGCTCGGCCTCGCGCAGCGCCCTGAGCGCGCGCCGCGCGGCGCGCAGCGGCTGCAGCACGGCATTGACCGGCGCGACGGCGGCCTCGACCCGGTCGAGCTCCGTCTCGGCCCAGCCGAGATAGCCGCGCCGCGCCCGCCAGAAACCGAGCAGCAGCAGGTTCACATCGGCCCTGAAGCCGTCCTGCAGACCCAGACAGGCCTGTGCTGCCCCCGGGCGATCATACAGGCTGAGCGAAAAGGCCCAGAAGCCGGCCGCCGGCGGTTCGTCCGGCCGGGCAGGATTTTTGTCGGAATTGGCCGTTTTCGGCCCAGTGTCAGACTCGGTCATCCATGCTATGGTAACGGGCTTTTTGGCGTCCAGGGTAGGCTTGAGTGAGAGCATGAATTTTCCCGGTCCGATCGATACCGAGGAATTGCAGCGCAAGCTGGTCGACCTGCGCGCCGAACATCGCGATCTCGACGATGCGATTGCCGCCCTGGCCGAGCAGCCGAGCCTGAACCTGATCCAGATCCAGCGCATGAAAAAGCGCAAGCTGTCGCTGAAGGATCAGATCACGCGGATCGAGAACCTTCTCATCCCCGATATCATCGCCTGACCCTCATTTCAGGGGCTTCATCCCGGCATAGGCGGCGCGGATTTCACCGACCAGGGCCTGCGCCGGGCCGGACAGCTGCCGGCCTTTCAGCTGCAGGAAGCCGATCTGGCGGCTCAAGCTGGGGCCGCTCAGCGGCCGCATGGTCAGGCGGTCGCTGGAAAACATCGAGAAGGTCAGCGCTGGCAGGGCCGTGATGCCCAGCCCCGCCGAGACCAGCGCGATGGCAGAGGCGATCTGCTCGACCTCGAAGCGCGGCTGCAGGGCGAAATCAGCCTGCAGCAGCACAGCGTCCGCCAGCCGCCGCACCGAGGTGGAGCCGGCCATCGCCACGTAAGGATGGCCTTGCAGCGCGCTCCACGGCAGCGCACCCCTGCCTTTCGCCAGCACATGATCGTTGCGGCAGACCAGATGGATGCGGTCGGCGCCGATCTCGTCATAGGACAATGCCGCGGTCTCGGCGATGCGCGTGGTGACGGCGAAATCGGCCAGGCCATCGGCCACCATCGCCACCGCGCGCTCATGCATCACGTCGCGGATCGCCACGTCGATGCCCGGGTATTTTCCCTGCATCACCTTCAGCGCGCGCGGCAGGATCGAGGCCGCGATCGAGGGCAGCACCGCGATGGTGAGCCGGCCATGCAACCCGTCGCTGCGCGACGCCACGCCCTGCATCGCCACCTTGAAATCGCGCAGCAGGTCTTCCGCCACGGCGCCGAGATGGCGGCCATCGGCGGTCGGCGTCACCTTGCGCGTGGTGCGGTCGAACAGCGCGAGCCCCAGCTCGGCCTCGATCTTGCGAATCGCCACGCTGAGCGCCGGCTGCGAGATGCGCAGTATCGCGGCGGCTTCGGTGAAGCTGGGCGCGCGCAAGGTGGTGGCGAAGATCTCGAGCTGGCGCAGGGTGAGATTGATAGACATGAGTTATAAGTCCATATGTCTTATATATTGGACGTTATAGATCGATTTTTGCAGTCTGTCGCCCGAGGAAACCAGAGTCGGGCGCAATGCCAGCCACAACAGTTCATATCGGTGCCGGGGCCGGCTTTGCCGGCGACCGCGCGGGCGCGGCGCTGCCGGTGGTGCAGGCGCTGGCCGCATCCGGCGTGCCCGCGTTCCTGATTTTCGAGACCCTGGCCGAGCGCACGCTGGCGCTGGCCCAGCTGGAGCGGCAGCGCGATCCGCAAGCGGGCTACAGCCCCAGCCTGGTCGCCCTGCTGCAGCCGGTGCTGGCGCTCTGCCTGCAACACAATATCCGCATCATCAGCAATTTCGGCGCCGCCCATCCGCAGGCCGCCGCCCAACGCATCCGAGCCATGGCCACCGCAGCCGGTTTTCCGCAGGCGAAGATCGCCGTGGTGAGCGGCGACGACCTGAGCACGCGACTCACCACGGCCGACCTGGCGGCACGCGAAACCGATGGCACGCTGTTGCAGGGCCGCGACAGCGTGGTGGCCGCCAATGCCTATCTGGGCGCGCAGCCGATTGCCGAGGCGCTGGATGCCGGCGCGGAGATTGTCGTCACCGGCCGCGTCGCCGATCCTGCCCTGGTGCTGGGCCCGCTGGTGCATGCCTTCGGCTGGCGCTGGGATGACTGGGACCGGCTCGCCGCCGGCACGCTGGTCGGCCATCTGCTGGAATGCGGACCGCAGGTCAGTGGCGGCTATTTCGCCGATCCCGGCCTCAAGGATGCCGCCGATTTCACCGATATCGGCTATCCCATCGCCGAAGTCAGCGCCGATGGCAGCGCCATCATCACCAAGCCGGCCGGCAGCGGCGGCGCGGTGGATCTGCGCACGGTGAAGGAGCAGATGCTCTATGAGATCCACGATCCGGCCGCCTATCTGACGCCCGATGTGGTGCTGGACATCACCCAGGCCGAGGTGGAGCAGGCCGGTCCGGATCGCGTGGCCGTGCGCGGCGCGCGCGGCCGGGCCCGGCCCGCCACGCTGAAGGCCACGGTCTGCTTCCCCGCCGGCCTGTTCGGCGAGGCCGAGATTTCCTATGCCGGGCCGAATGCCACGGCCCGCGCCCGGCTCGCCATCGAGATCATCCGCGCGCGCATGGCGCGGCTGCAGCCCGATCTCGCACTCCGCGCCGATATCATCGGCGTGGTCAGCAGCTTTGGCGACAGTGCCGGCCATGATCTCGCCGCCGCCACGGCGGAGAGTGAGGATGTGCGGGTGCGCTTTGCCGCCCGCCATGCGGATGCCGCGCCGGTGCAGCAACTGCTGGCGGAAGTCGAGGCCCTGTATGTCGCCGGCCCGGCCGGCGGCGGCGGCGTGCGCAGGCATCTGGTGCCGCAGCTGGCCAGTGCCTCCTGCCTGATCGAACGCGATCTGGTGCAGCCCGGTATGGAGCTGCTGGCATGAGCGCAATCCTGCTCCATCAGATCGCCCATGCCCGCTCCGGCGACAAGGGCAACCGGCTCAACATCGCGCTGGTCTGCTACCGGCCGGAATTCTTCGACACCGTCGCCGCACAGGTGACGTCAGATCGCGTCGCGCAGCTGTTTGCCAGCCGCGACGTCGGCACCGTGCAGCGCTACGACCTGCCGAAACTCTGGGCCTTCAACTTCGTGCTCGATCACGCGCTGGATGGCGGCGTCAATGCCAGCCTCGGCCTCGACGGCCATGGCAAGACCCTGTCCTTCCGGCTGCTGACCCTGACGGTCGCACTGCCGCCCGATCTTTTGTCCCGTGTTCAACATCCTGCATAAAAAACGGAGGAAACCATGCGCATCCTGTCATCGCTTGTCCTGCTGGCCGCCACGGCCATCGCCCTGCCCGCTTTGGGGCAAAGTTATCCGAACAGACCGATCAAATTCATCGTGCCGTTTGCCGCCGGCAGCGCCACCGACACGGTGGCCCGCGTGGTCGGCGAGTATGTCGGCCGCGACCTCAAGCAGCCGGTGGTGGTGGAAAATGCCGCCGGCGGCAACGGCGTGATCGCGGCGCAGAAGGTCGCCACGGCCACGCCCGATGGCTACACGCTGCTGATCTCGACCAACACCACCCATGCCGCCAACCAGAGCATGCTGAAAAAGCTGCCCTATGACGCGGTGAGGGATTTCGAGACCGTCAGCATGCTGGGCACCATTCCGATGGCACTGGTGGTCAATCCCTCGCTGCCGGTCAACTCGGTGTCGGACCTGATCGCCTATGCGAAAGCCAATCCCGGCAAGCTCAGTTTCGGTGCCGGCTCCAGCTCGTCGCGCATCAGCGTCGAGATGTTCAAGACCATGACCGGCACCGACATCGTGCATGTGCCCTACAAGAGCAACCCACAGGCGGTGACCGACCTGCTGGGCGGCCAGGTGCAGTTGATGATCGCCGATGTCTCCACCACCCTGCCGCAGGCGGCGGCGGGCAAGGTGAAGGCGCTCGGTGTCTCCACCAAGGGGCCGTCGCCGGTGGCGCCGGGCCTGCCCACCATCGCCAGCCAGGGCGTGCCGGGCTACGAGATCACCGCCTGGTTCGCCGCCTGGCTGCCGGCCAAGACCGACACGGCGATTGCCGACAAACTGCAGAAGTCGATGGCGGCGGCGGTGGCTGACAAGGATGTGCAGGCCAGGCTGCTGGCTGCCGGCGTCGAACCGCAGTCGAGCAGCCGCAAGCAGCTGGCCGATTTCGTCGTCTCGGAAACCGAGAAATGGGCCAAGGCGGTGAAGGCCGCCGGCATCGAGCCGGAATAAGCCGCACCGTAGAGGCAAGACGGAACGGGCAGGCCCTGAACGGCCTGCCCGTTTTGCATTTGCGATTGCCGCTACGGCATGCCGCATGCGGAAAGCGGAAGCGATTGCATCGCTGCTCCCGAGGCGGATTAAATGGCCGCCCAGAAACGGAGGATGCATGCGCGTTGTTGTCACCGGTGCGGCCGGTTTTATCGGCCGGCGCCTCACCGCTGCCCTGATCGGGCAAGGCAGGCTGGCCGGGCCTGCCGGCAATCCGACGCCGATCTCCGAACTGGTGCTGGCCGACCAGATCGCCTTCGATCCGCCACCGGCGGACACCATCCGCATCCGCTGCACAATCGGCGATCTGCGCGATGCGGGTTTCCGGCAGGCGCTGTTTGCCGGCGGCATCGACAGCCTGTTTCATCTGGCTGCGTCGCTGACCACCGAAGCCGAGCGCGACATCGCGCTGGGCATCGAGACCAATGTGCTGAGCCTGCTCGGCCTGCTGGCACTGTGCCGGGCACAACCAGTGGCGCCGCGCCTGGTGTTTGCCAGCTCGATCGCCACCTTCGGCGGCGCCTTGCCGGCGGTGGTGGATGACAGCACGGTACAGACGCCGCAGACCTCTTACGGCGTGCACAAGGTGATCGCCGAGCAGCTGATCAGCGACCACAGCCGCCATGGCGTGGTGGATGGCCGCTGCCTGCGGCTGCCCATCGTGGTGATCCGGCCGCCCGTAAATCATTCGGGAGCCGCACCATCGGTTTCCGACCGTGTCGCCGCCATCCTGCGCGAGCCGCTGAACGGCCGGGATGTCGATTGCCCGTTCAAGCCGGAAACCCGCCTGCCGCTGGTTTCGGTGCAGGCCGTGGTGCGGAGCCTGCTGACACTGCATGACCTGCCGGGCAGCCGCCTGGGCCTATTCCGCGCTTTCAACCTGCCGGCCCTGAGCGTCAGCGTCGCTGCGATGGTGGACAGCCTGCAGGCCTACAGCGACCGCAAGCCTGGCAAGGTGCAGTGGAAGCCCGATGCGACGATGCAGGCCATCGTCGATGGCTGGCCGGCACAGTTCGACTCCGCCCGTGCGCGGCAGCTCGGCATCCTGCCCGATGCCCGCATGACAGAGATCATCGACGCCTATCTGAAGGACGCGGCATGAGTGAGGGAAAGATCTGCATCATCGGCGCCGGATCGTCGGGCATCGCTGCCGCCAAGGCGCTGAAGCAGAAGGGCCTGGACTTCGACTGTTTCGAAAAGGGCTCCGATATCGGCGGCAACTGGCGCTACGACAACGACAACGGCGTGTCGGCGGCCTATCGCAGCCTGCATATCGATACCAGCCGCAAGAACCTGCAATACCCCGATTTCCCGACGCCCGACGACCTGCCGGATTTCCCCTCGCACTGGCAGGTGATGCAGTATCTGGAGGATTACGCCAACCATTTCGGCATCCGGCCGCATATCCGCTTCCGCACCAGCGTGACGAAAGTCGAACCGACAGCCGACGGGCAATGGACCGTGACACTGGAGAGCGGCGAGACGCTGACCTACCGCGCCGTGATCGTTGCCAATGGTCATCTATGGGACACGCGGCTGCCGGATTTCCCCGGCAGCTTCAGCGGCCTGCAGATCCATTCCCATGCCTATAAAACGGCGGCGCCATTCGACGACAAGCGCGTGCTGGTGGTCGGCATCGGCAATTCGGCGGTCGATATCGCCGTCGACCTGTGCCGCCGGGCGCGCAGCGTGCATCTCTCCACGCGGCGCGGCGCCTGGATCATGCCGAAATACATCCTCGGCATCCCGACCGACCGCTGGGGCGCCTTCCTGTCGCGCAAGCTGAAACTGCCAACCGTGCTGGCCCGCATGATCGTCAACAAGCTGATGTACCTGACCGTGGGCGACCAGCGCCGCTACGGCATGCCGACGCCCAAGCATCCGATGTGGCGTGAGCATGCCACCATCAGCCAGGAGCTGCTGCCCTATATCGGCCATGGCTGGATCAGGGTGAAACCGAATGTGGCCAGGCTGGATGGCGCGCGTGTCCACTTCGCCGATGGCAGCGCCGAGGATTTCGACGCCATCATCTATGCCACCGGTTACAAGACCAGCTTTCCCTTCCTCGATCCGGCGCTGTTCCAGGTGAAGGATAACGAGGCGCCGCAACTCTATCGCCGCATGCGCGCGCTCAATCAGCCCGGCCTGTATTTCGTCGGCCTGGTGCAGCCGATCGGCGCCACCATCCCGCTGGTGGAAATCCAGTCGCGCTGGCTGGCCGGCGTGCTGGCCGGCGAGATCGCGCTGCCGGCGCAGGAGGCGATGCAGTCAGAGGTGCGCGAGCACTGGCGCGGCGTCAAGCGGCGCTATGTGGACAGCGCGCGCTATACGCTGGAGGTCGATTACCGCGACTACGCCACCGACCTGCGCGCCGACATGGCCAGCGGCAAGGCCGGGTATTAGGCGGCAAACGGCAGTGGATCGAGCAGCGCATTGACCTCGGCCAGATCCGTGGCCGACAGCACGGTCGCGCCAGCCTGTACATTCTGCTCCAGCTGCTCGGGCTTGGTGGCGCCGGCGATCACGCTGGAGACCTGCGGCTTGGCCAGCAGCCAGGCAAAAGCCAGCTCGGTCATGCCGATGCCGCGCTTGTCGCACCAGCCGCGCAGGCGTTCCAGCGTGGCGAGATTGGCCGGGGTCATGTAGCGGTCGGCGAGCCGCTGGGTGTTGGCGAGGCGCGAGCCTTCGGCCGCCGCACCCGCCTTGTGCTTGCCGGTGAGCAGCCCGCTGGCGAGCGGGAAGAACGGTAGGAAGCCGAGGCCGAAGCGGCTGCAGGCCGGCAGCTGCTCCATCTCGGCCTTGCGGAACACCAGGCTGAGTTCGTCCTGCGCCGACACGAAGCGATGGGTGCCGAGCTGCTTCGCCGTCCAGTCGGCATCGGCGAGCTGCCAGGACGTGAAATTGGAATTGCCGATATAGCGCACCTTGCCCTGGGTGATCAGGTCATCCAGCGCGCGCAGGGTCTCGTCGATCGGGGTGCGCGGATCGGGCTGGTGCTGCTGGTAAAGATCGATCCAGTCGGTCTGCAGCCGGCTCAGGCTGTCTTCCACCGCCTTCATGATATAGGCGCGCGAGGCGCCGACCTTCTTGCCGCTGTCATCCATCGGCATGGCGAACTTGGTCGCCAGCACAATGTCTTTGCGCCGTGCGCCGAGGATCTTGCCCATCTGGGTCTCGGAGCCGCCCTTGTTGCCGTAGATATCGGCGGTGTCGAACAGCGTGATGCCAAGGTCGAGCGCCTTGTGGATCACCTTGCGCGAGGCTTCGAGGTCGAGGCGCATTTCGAAATTGTTGCAGCCGAGGCCGACTTCGGAAACGAGCAGGCCGGAGGTGCCGAGATTGCGGAATTTCACGGGGTGTACTTTCTGTCAGGAAAAGCCGGGCGCAGTATCGGACTCTCACGCGGCAGACGACAAGGGTGAACCAATTTGGTTCGACTCTTTTAGCCCAGCACGCGCAAAGCTTCCGTCGCCGCGATCCGCCCCGACAGCCAGGCGCCGGTAGCCGAGCCGATCCAGTCGATCGGCGCGAAGGCCTCACCGGCAAACAGTACACGGGCGCGGCCGGCCGAAGAGGTGAGCGCGCGGCCGGCATTGCGCCGCGCCGGGGCAAAGCCGGGTTTCACCACGGCCACCGAGCCGCGGCTCCAGGGATCGCGGCCCCATTGCGTGACGATACCCTTGACGAAGCGGCGATCCACCACCTCTCCCAGCATGGCGCGCACCTGGCTGCGCGCGGCGGCGATCATGGCGACATCGCCGCGCCCTTCGAGATCGCGCGCATAATCGCCGCCGACCTGGGCGATCACCAGCGGCAGGCCTTGCGCATTCAGCCGCAGGCTCATCGCCCGCGTACCCTGAATGCGCAGCAATGCCTGGGTATTGGCCGGAGCATCGAAGGTGCCGGCCTCGTACTGCAGCGCAATGCGGTCGATCAGGCCCATGCTCATGCGGCCCAGCGCCTCGCGCTGCGGTTCGGGCAGGCCGGGCTGGAACAGGATGCCGTCCCTGGCCGCCAGCAGGCCGAGCGGCAGGGTGACGATGCAGGCCTCAGCCTTCACCTGGCCTTCGGCGGTGGCGACGGTGACCCCGGTGCCGTTCCAGTCGATCCGCACCACCGGGTTGTTGAGGAACACCGGCAGGCCGGTGGCCGACTGCGCCACCCAGCTGCCGAAACAGCCGGGCAGCCAGACATCGTTTCCGGTGCCGGCCAGCCGCGGCACATCCAGGGCCGAGACGGCAGAGAATTCCACGCCGACATGCAGCGGACCGGCCAGCGCCTTGGCCAGGTCGATCCAGCGCCCGGCGGGGCCGCCGGAGTCCAGCTTGATGCGGCTGGCGAGCGGCACGTCGCTGCGCAGGGTGCGGGCATCGAGCAGGGCATCGTCGAGCTTGTCATAGGCGAAACCGAGCGCATCATAGTCATGCGCCTCGGCATCGCGGGCCGCCTCGCCGCTGCGATCCTGGTCGAACAGCCAGAAGTCGCCTTCATCGGACTGCAGCCGCACATCGCGGCGCCGCAGTTCGGCGACCAGCGGATTGATGTCGGCCGAGCGCAGCATCGCGGCGCCGAGATCGACGGCGAAGCCCAGCCGAGAAGCGTCGGTCCAGCAGCGGCCGCCGACGCGGTCGCGCGCTTCCAGCACCACGACATTGCGGCCGCGCTCCTGCAGCAGGCGTGCCGCCGCCAGACCGGCGAGGCCGGCACCGATGATGACGACTTCGGTTTCGCCCGGCGGCACCGCGGCACGCGACCAGGCCGGCAGCAGCGCTGCCGCCGCCGCCATGCTGATGGCCTGCCGTCGTGTTGTCCCCGGTGTCATGGCGCCGCATTATGCCGCGAAGCTTGGCCGGCAGGATGATTTTTTGCCGCACCTGCAACACAAAAGTGTCAGCGCAGCGCGCCAATCAACGCAGGATCATCGCCACCGATCCGGCAAGCGCCAGTCCCATCGCGATATTGAACACGCGCTGGCGCCGTGCGCTGCGCAGCAGGCGCTGGGCTGCCGCGCCGAAGACCAGCCAGAGCAGGCCGCTGGGCAGCGCGGCGCTGACGAAGACCAGTGCAAAGCCGGCCGATTGCAGGATCGCTTCGTCGGCACCGCCGGGCAGATAGGTTGCCACCGCGCCGGCACTGACCAGCCAGGCCTTCGGATTGACCCATTGCAGGGCCGCCGCACCGAGGAAACCAACCGGCCGCGGCGGTGCCACGGCAGTGGAATCGCCGGCGGGCGCCGTGGCGATCTTCCAGGCCAGCCAGAGCAGAAAGGCTGCGCCGGCGATGCGCACGACCTGCAGGGCCTGCGGATGCGCCAGCACGATGCTGCCCAGACCATAAGCGGCGAGGACCATCATCGACCCCATGCCGGCCGAGACGCCGAACAGGCAGGGCAGGCCGCGCCAGAAGCCGGCCTGCGCGCCAGTGGCGACCAGCAGCACATTGCTCGGCCCCGGGGTGATTGCGGCAACCACGGAAAACAGGAAGAAGGCGAGACCCTGCTCAAGCGTCATGCCGCCATTGCGGCATAATGCAGTGGCGCGGTCTGGAAGATTTGTGCAGCGGGTTACGACTGCCGGCGGAAAGCGTGCGCGGTGAAGACGCCGATTACCTTGAGCGAGGAACTGAAATATTCCAGCTCCTGCAGGGCCAGATCGACGCTGGTCTGCGCCGGATGGCCCTCGATCTCGGCATAGAATTCAGCGACCTGGAAACCGTCGGAGAGATAGCTTTCCAGCTTCACCACGTTGACACCATTGGTGGCGAAGCCGCCCAGCGCCTTGTACAGCGCCGCCGGCACGCTGCGCACGCGGAACATGATGGCGGTCAGGCTGTTCGGCGCCGCCACATCGGGATCGCGGCGCTGGCGCTCCAGCTTGATGAAGCGCGTGGTGTTGGTGTGGTTGTCCTCGATATCGGGGCGCAGCACCTGCAGGCCATAGAGCTCGCCGGCAATCGATGACGCGATGGCGGCTTCCTCGACATTGTTGCGCTCGGCCACATCCTTGGCCGAACCGGCAGTGTCGCTGGCGACGATGGCCTCAAGGCCGAGTTCCTTGATCACCTTGCGGCATTGCGACAGGCCCTGCACATGGCTGTAGACACGCTTCACCGTTTTCAGGCTGGCGGCCCTGGGCGCCAGCAGCTGGTGCCGCACACGCAGGAAATGCTCGGCGGTGATGAACAGGCCGCCCTCGGGCAGCAGCTGATGGATGTCGGCGACGCGGCCGGCGGTGGAATTCTCGATCGGGATCAGGCCGCAGGACGCCCGGCCCTCGCGCACGGCGGCAAAGGCATCCTCGAAACTCGGGCAGGGCAGCGGCACCAGCGCAGGCAGCGCCTCGCGGCAGGCCAGATGCGAATAGGCACCCGGCGCACCCTGGAAGGCCACGACCGTTGCGGGATCGGTGGCGGCAGTGGCGATGCTGGCTGACGGCATGACGGGATCCGGAAGACGGAAGTGGAAATTATCGTTTCGCAGCCATGACTTGGCGGATGCGGGCGAGATCGGCCGGAGTATCGACCCCGAGCGGCAGGGTGTCAACGACAGCGGCCGCAATGCTCATGCCATTCTCCAGCGCACGCAGCTGCTCCAGCTTTTCGCGCTGTTCCAGCGGCGATGGCTGCAGCGCCACAAAGCGCTCCAGCGCCGCGCGGCGATAGGCGTAGATACCGATATGGTGCCACAGCGGCCCGGCGCCGCCCGGCACCGGCCGGCGGCTGAAATACAGCGCACGGCCAACAGTCTGCCCCGGGGCGAGGCTGAGCACCGCCTTCACCACATTGGGGTCGTCGATCTCATGGGTATCGACGATGGGGGTTGCGAGCGTGGCGATATCGATGGCCGGATCGGCCAGCGGGGTGAGCGCGGCCGCCACCATCCTCGGGTCGATGGCCGGCAGGTCGCCCTGCAGGTTGATCACCGCATCGTGGCGGCCCTGGGGGTCGAGGATCTGCAGCGCCTCGAAGATGCGGTCGGAGCCCGAGGGGTGATCGGGGTCGGTCATCACCGCCTCGCCGCCGGCGGCCCGGACCGCGTCGGCGATGGCTGCATCGCCGCAGGCAACGGCGACGCGGGCGAAGCCGGCTTCCTCGGCCCGGCGCAGGCAATGCACGATCATCGGCAGGCCGTGGATATCGGCCAGCGGCTTGTCCGGCAGGCGGGTGGAGGCCAGCCGCGACGGGATCAGCACGATGGGTGTTTTCGGAGTCGCGGCAATGATAGTTTCTGGCATTCTTTAGGCCTTGAAAAAGCAGCGAGATCGGCGGAAGTACCGGGACCGGGCAGCGACCCTGCCCGCATGCGGCACTTCGCCGCAGCCGGAGCGGCCGGGCGCCCTTCCCGGGGGGATATATACGGGTTGCGAACGGGTCGGGGAAGCCGCTAATGTCGCGGCGATTTTCGGGCGGTTTCGGGTACTTGGCCGGGACTGTCCTCCGTCGCCTCCAGGAGCTTCCCCGATGGATAGTTTTGAAATTAATAAAATGATCGGCGCCGCGCTGTTCGCCCTGCTGATCATCATGGGTGTGAACCAGGTCGGCAATATGCTGGTCCATCCCAAGAAGCTCGCGGAAGCTGCCTACAAGATTGACGTGCCGGATGCCCCGGCCGCCGGTGGCGCCGCCCCGGCCGCCGAGGAAGCCGATCCGCCGGTCGCCGGCCTGCTGGCTGCTGCCAGTGTCGATGGCGGCAAGAAGGCGTTCGGCAAATGCGCCGCCTGCCACAGCGTGGAAAAGGGCGGACCTGCCAAGGTTGGCCCGAACCTCTATGACATCGTGCAGGCGCCCAAGGGCCATATGGCCGGCTTCGCCTATTCCGACGGCCTGAAGAAGACGGGCGGCGAATGGACCTATGACAGCCTCTACGCCTTCCTGAAGAACCCGAAGGCCTATGCCCCGGGGACCAAGATGGCCTTCGCCGGCGCCAAGAGCTCGAAGGAGCGCGCCGATCTGATCGCCTATCTGCGCAGCCTGTCGGACAGCCCGAAGCCGCTGCCGAATTGATCGGACACCTGCCATTCCAGGGCCGGGATCTGTCATGACCGACATCCCGGCCCTTTTTGTTGCCCAGCGTGACGCGCTGGTGGCGTTTGCGCATGAACTCGCCGAACTGGCCCGCGCCGAGATCCGGCCGCATTTCCGCCAGCCCATCGATGTCGTCAGCAAGGCCGATGCCTCGCCGGTGACGATTGCCGACCGCAACGCGGAAGCCGTGATGCGCAAAGCCATCGAAGCGCGCTATCCCGAGCATGGCATCTTCGGCGAGGAATTTGGCCCGGTGCGCACCGATGCCGCCTGGCAATGGATTCTCGATCCCATCGACGGCACCAAGAGCTTTGTCTCCGGCCTGCCGATCTTCGGCACGCTGATCGCGCTGACTTTCGAGAACCGGCCGGTGCTGGGCGTGATCGACCAGCCGATCATGGGCGACCGCTGGATCGGCGCCATGGGCCGGCCGACCGAATTCAACGGCAAGCCGGCACGCACCAATGCGGATCGGGTGCTGAAGGATGCGGTGGTGATGACCACCTATGTCGACAGCTTCAGCGAAACCGAGCTGACGGCGTTCACGACATTGCGAAGGGCCTGCCGCATCAATCGCATGTCCGGCGACTGCATCTGCTATGGTATGCTGGCATCGGGGTTCGCCGATCTGGCGCTGGATGGCCGGATGCAGCCCTATGATTATGCGGCGCTGGGGCCGGTGGTGGCCGGGGCCGGCGGCGTGATTACCGACTGGGAAGGCAAGCCGCTGGACATGCGCGGCCGATCCCGCGTCCTGGCCGCAGCAAATCCGGCGCTGCACCGGGCCGCCATGGAGTACCTGTCCGGAGCCTGATTTACAGGAGCGATTTGATGCGATCTGTGCTGCTGCCTGCCCTCCTCGCCCTCGCCCTTGCAACACCCGCGACTATCCAGCCGTCCTGGGCCCAGACAAAAACCAGTCACGCCCTCTCGCTGCTCGGCGCGCCGAAATATCCGGCCGGCTTCACCCAGCTCGATTATGTGAATGTGAACGCGCCCAAGGGCGGCGAGGCCAAGCTGCATGCGGTCGGCGGCTTCGACAGCCTCAATCCCTTCATCCCGAAGGGCGACGAGGCGCCGGGCCTTGGCCTGATCTATGAAACGCTGATGGCCTCGCCGATGGACGACGACACCAGCGAATACGGCCTGATCGCCGAAACCGTGGAAGTGCCCGACGACCTGAGTTTCGTGATCTTCAACCTGCGCGCCGAGGCCAAATGGGCCGATGGCAAGCCGATCACGGCGGAAGATGTGGCCTGGAGCTTCGAGCAGATCCAGAAGCATGGCGAGCCGATGATGCAGCTGTATTACGCCAATGTGCAGAAGGCCGAGATTCTCTCGCCCCGCAAGGTGAAATTCAGCTTCACCGGCCCGAAGAACCGCGAGCTGCCGCAGATCATGGGCCAGTTGCCGGTGGTGCAGAAGGCGCTGTGGGAGAAACGCGGCTTCGACAGGCCGACACTGGAAGCCTGGGCCGGTTCCGGCCCCTACAAGATCGCCAGCTTCGAGGCCAACCGCTTCATCGCCTATGAACGCCGTGCCGACTGGTGGGCCAAGGACCTGCCGCTCAACAAGGGCCGCTATAATTTCGACCGCATCAGGTATGATCTCTACCGCGACACCACGGTGACGCTGGAGGCCTTCAAATCCGGCCAGTATGACTTCCGCAGCGAGAATATCGCGCGCAACTGGCACACGGCTTACGACTTCCCGGCCGCCAACCAGGGCCTGGTGCAGAAGGCCGAATTGCCGCACCAGCGGCCTGCCGGCCTGAGCGGCTTCGTGTTCAATATCCGCAAGACAAAGTTCAGCGACGCCCGCGTGCGCCGCGCCATCAGCCTGGCCTTTGACTATGAATGGACCAATAAGACCTTCTTCTATGGCGGCTATACCCGCAGCAGCAGCTATTTCCAGAATTCCGATTTCGCGGCCCGCGGCG
The DNA here is from genome assembly GCF_943371255.1 of Ferrovibrio terrae. GTDB lineage: Bacteria > Pseudomonadota > Alphaproteobacteria > Ferrovibrionales > Ferrovibrionaceae > Ferrovibrio > Ferrovibrio terrae_B. The sequence goes on from NZ_CALRUC010000045.1 coordinate 16,201, forward strand.
AACCAACGGCTGGCGAGCTGAAACTGCTGGAGCCGTTGCGCGCCAGCCTGCCCAAGGAAGTGTTCGGCCCGGCTTTCGTGGCACCGGTGTCGGACGGTAGCGGCCAGGACCGCAAGAACCTGCGTGAGGCTGCAGCCCTGCTGAAGGCGGCAGGCTGGGAGGTCAAGAACGGCAAGCTGATGGACGCCAGGGGCGAGGCCTTCCAGATCGAATTCCTGCTCGGCGATCCGAGCTACGAACGCCTGGTCGGACCGCTGGCGCAGAACCTGCAGCGTCTTGGGATCACGATGAATATGCGCACAGTAGACAGCGCGCAGTATGTCTCTCGCCTGCGCGCTTTCGATTTCGACATGATCTTCGGTGGCTGGGGCCAGTCGAATTCGCCCGGCAACGAGCAGCGCAGCTTCTTTTCCGCGCAGGCCGCCGACAATCCGGCCAGCCGCAACTGGATCGGCCTGAAGAGTCCGGCGGTCGATACGCTGATCGACGCGGTGATCTATGCGCCAGAGCGCGACAGCCTGATCACGGCGACGCGCGCGCTGGATCGTGCGCTGACCTGGGGCTATTACCTGGTGCCGGGCTGGCATCTGCCGGCCGACCGCGTTGCCTATTGGGACAAGTTCGGCCGGCCGGAGAAGAATCCGAAGAACGGCGTCGACTTCATGGCCTGGTGGGTCGATCCGGCCAAGGCGGCGAAGCTCGCCGGCGCCAAACCCCAGTAAGCAACACGCAGCAAGGATCACGATGAGCTGGCTTAAACCCGTCACCCTGCAGGACAGCGCCGTTGCCCTGGTGCCACTCAGCCACGACCATCACGATGCGCTGGCCGAGGCCGTGCAGGATGGCGAGTTGTGGAAGCTGTGGTACACGCTGATTCCGACACCCGAAAAGATGACGGCAGAGATCGACCGGCGGCTGGGCCTGGCCGAAAAAGGCTCCATGCTGCCGTTCACGGTGATCGACAAGGCGCAGGACAAGCCGGTCGGCATGACCACCTATATGAATGTCGATGCGGCGAACAAGCGCGTCGAGATCGGCTCGACCTGGTATCGCAAGAGCGTGCAGCGTACCGCACTGAACACCCGCTGCAAGCTGCTGCTGCTTGCCTATGCATTTGAAAACCTTGAATGCATAGCCGTCGAATTCCGCACGCATTTCTTCAACCAGCAGAGCCGCGAAGCGATCGCAAAGCTGGGCGCCAAGCAGGATGGCATCCTGCGCAACCACCAGATCGCCGGCAACGGCACGCTGCGCGATACCGTGGTGTTCAGCATCCTGCCCGATGAATGGCCGACGGTGAAAACCCATCTGCGCCATCGCCTCAACCTGGCCGCGGACCAGGCGGCGTGAAACTTGCGGCAGTCCTGACCGCCGCCCTGCTGCTGGCCGGCAGCGCAATCCCTGTTGAATCCAGGGCACAGCCGCGCCACGGCCTGTCGGCCTTCGGCGACCTCAAGCATCCGCCCGGCTTCAGCCATTTCGGTTACGTCAATCCCGATGCGCCCAAGGGCGGCGAGCTGCGCAGCTGGCAGCTGGAGACCTTCGACAACCTCAATCCACTGATCCTGAAAGGCGTGGCGGCGCAGAATCTGAGCATGACCTTCCAGAGCCTGATGGCGCGCGGCAAGGACGAACCCGATGCGGTCTATGCCGATCTGGCCGAAAGCGCCGAACTGGCGCCGGATCGCAGCTGGGTTGCCTTCATCATCAATCCGCGGGCCCGCTTCAGCGACGGTTCGCCGGTGACGGCAGAAGATGTGGTCTTCACCGTCGAGGCGACCCAGAAAGATGGCCATCCGCTGTATCAGCTGATCCTGCGCGATGTCGAAAGCGTCACCGCCGAAAGCCGCCTGCGCGTGGTGTTCCGCTTTGCCGACACCGAGAGCCGTCGTGACATGCCGCTGACCGTGGCGCAGCTGCCGATCCTGTCGAAAGCCTGGTTCAGGAGCCGCGATTTCACCAGCCCTACGATGGAGCCGGTGCTGGGCTCCGGGCCCTATCGCATTGCCCGCATCGATGCCGGCCGCAGCCTGGTGTTTGAGCGGGTGAAGGACTGGTGGGCCAGGGATCTGGCGGTCAATCGCGGCCGGCATAATTTCGACTGGTACCGCGACGACTATTATCGCGACCGCGAGATCGCCTTCGAGGCCTTCTTCGCCGGCGAATACGATTTCCGCGAGGAGGTCACCGCCCGCCACTGGGCCGGCAGCTACACCAACAAGCCGGCCTTCAACGATGGCCGGGTCAAGCGCGAGGTGCTGAAGGACGAAACGCCATCAGGCGTGCAGGCCTGGTTCCTCAACAGCCGCAAGCCGCATCTGAATGATGCCCGCGTGCGCCAGGCGATCAACCTGGCCTATGACTACGAATGGGCCAACAAGACGCTGTTCTATGGCCTGTACAAGCGCACGCGCTCGATGTTCGAGAATTCCGACCTCGCGGCCACCGGCTTGCCGGATGCCGCCGAGCGCGACCTGCTGGAGCCGTTCCGCGACCGCGTGCCGCCGGAGGTCTTCACCACCGAATTCCAGCCGCCGCGCACCGATGGCTCGGGCAACAACCGCGCCAATCTCAAGCAGGCCCAGCAATTACTGCTCGCGGCCGGCTGGGTGATCAAGGACGGCAAGTTGGTGGATGCCAAGGGCAAGCCGTTCGAGCTGGAATTCATGCTCTACGAACCGAGTTTCCAGCGCATCATCAACCCGTTTGCGCGCAACCTGGAGCGCATCGGCATCACCATCTCGATCCGCGTGGTCGATCTCGCCAGTTTCGAGAACCGCATGCGCAGCTTCGATTACGACGTGATGTCGCGCCGCTTCGTGCAGCCGCTCACGCCCGGTATCGAGCAGCGCAACTACTGGGCCTCGCGCGCAGCCGCCACCGTGGGCAGCTTCAATTTCTCCGGCGTGAACGATCCGGTGGTGGACGACCTGATCGAGCATATCGTCAAGGCCCGCAATCGCGATGAGCTGCGCGCCGCCACACGGGCATTGGATCGCGTGCTGATGTGGGGCTGGTATGTCATACCGCACTGGTACAGCGGCACCGTCAAGCTGGGCTACTGGGACCGCTTTGCCCGCCCGGCGCAGAAGCCGGTCTACGATGTGGGGCTGACCGATACCTGGTGGGTCGATCCGGCGAAAGACAAGGCGCTCAATCTGCAGCGGCAGCGTTAGGCCCAGCTGCTAGGGGTGCCGCACCATGCAGCGCAGCTCGCGGGGCCATGTCACCGCCAGAATTCCCATCACACATCCGATGATGTCTCCCCTGCCGCAAGGCAGTGGATAATCGGGCAGCCGGATGCCGGCGGGCCCTGAATCGGCAATCATGATGGCATCGTCGCTCATTCCACTGACATAACCGTAAGTGAAGGTGAAATCCTCGCTCCTGGATTCATAACGGCCTGAAACCCGATATGTGTAATCGCCCGATGGCCAATCGAAAACAAGGTGACGGACCTGCCCACGATCGAGCCGGCCCTGCCAAACCTCGCCCTCCCCCGAACCGCTCCGCATCCGCACGGAGAGTCCATCAATGGCCTCGCTGGAAACATTCATCAGCATCAGGTTGTGCAGGGCGCAGGGCCCAAAGAGCGCCAGCAGCACATAGAGAGGAATGGCAAGCAGGCAGGTTGCGATCACTCCATCGATAAAACTGAAGCGCGCCATTGTCAGTCCCATACAGCGGATAAGGTTCAATATGGCGACAGATGCAGCAACCCTTGCCGCATGGCTTCGCCAATCACCTCCCGGGGAGCGCGATCACGATTTTCCGGCAACTGGGCCAAACTGCGGCCGACATCATTATTATAAAGATCCATCATGCGTTCGCCCTGAGGATTAACCGCGGATCGTTCATGCGCATCGCCAATCTTCTTGGCAACAGATGCACCAAAATACTGCGTCATGCGATAGGACCAATAGGCATGGCGGAACGCATCCGCCTCGTCATTCCACCGCTCATGATTAGGGAACTGCTGTTCGGTCACCTGCAAGGCTTCGGGCGCCAGATAGTTCCTGGTCCAGATCGCCTCCCGCGGATAGAGGGCCGCGATCGCCTTTTCACCCAGGCCCTCCGGATCGAAATCAAGCAGGCGATACAGATCCTGCGGATTGCGCGGTATCTGATCGGGCGGCATCCCGCCGCGCCGGGCCGGGATAGAGCCGGCGGAAACCAGCCTCCACCTCGCGCTGAAAGGCCGGGTCGCGGCTGGTCGGATGCCAGTAGCGCGGATCGCGCATCATCTGACGCAGGGCGATTTCATTCAGGAGCGCCGGCTCCTCACGCTGCAAAGAGGGCATGTCGCCTCCCACTTTATCAAGGGGATGAATACGGCCGTATGTTCAATATTTGTTCTTACTTCAGGGTATAGAACAAAAACAGAATATTCAAGCCGCAAATGCATACGCGCCCGGGTTTGCGTCCGCCGGTCCGCTATGGTCAATTGAAGCCGTTGATTCGCCAGACGGATACCGCCCGCCTGCCATGCTCGCTTACATCCTCCGCCGCCTGCTGCTGATCCTGCCGACCCTGCTCGGCATCATGGTGATCAACTTCGCCATCGTGCAGTTCGCCCCCGGCGGCCCGGTCGAGCAGGTGATCGCCCAGGTCACCGGCACGGCAGCCGACACCACCGCCCGCATCTCGGGCGCCACCGGCGGCGAGACCGGCCCGGGCGCCGGCGCCTTTGCCCAGGCGGCCGAGGGTGTCAGCGCGCGTTATCGCGGCGCGCAAGGGCTGGACCCGGAATTCATCAAGCGGCTGGAAAAGCAGTTCGGCTTCGACAAGCCGGCGCATGAGCGGCTGTGGCTGATGCTGAAACAGTATGTGCAGCTCGATTTCGGCGTCAGCTATTTCAAGGACCGGCCGGTGGTGCAGCTGATCGCGGAAAAACTGCCGGTGTCGATCTCGCTGGGCCTGTGGACCACGCTGATCGTCTACCTGATCTCGATCCCGCTCGGCATCGCCAAGGCTGTGCGCGACGGCAGCCGCTTCGACATCTGGACCTCGGCCGCCATCGTGGTCGGCTATGCCATTCCCAGCTTCCTGTTCGCCGTGCTGCTGGTGGTGCTGTTTGCCGGCGGCAGCTTCCTGCAATGGTTCCCGCTCAGGGGCCTGACCTCGGATAACTGGGCGCAGCTCAGCCTGCTGGGCAAGGTGACCGACTATTTCTGGCATCTGGCCCTGCCGGTGATCGCCATGGTGATCGGCGGCTTTGCCGGCCTGGTGATGCTGACCAAGAATTCCTTCATGGAAGAGATCAACAAGCTCTATGTGCTGACCGCGAAGGCCAAGGGCCTGAGCGAGGGCCGCGTGCTTTATGGCCATGTCTTCCGCAATGCCATGCTGATCGTGATCGCCGGCTTCCCCGGCGCCTTCATTGGCATTCTGTTCACTTCCTCGCTGCTGATCGAGGTGATCTTCTCGCTGGATGGCCTGGGGCTGCTCGGTTTCGAGGCGGCGCTGAAGCGCGATTATCCGATCATGTTCGGCTCGCTGTTCATCTTCACCCTGCTCGGCCTGGTCGTGAACCTGGTATCCGATCTGATGTATGTGCTGATCGATCCGCGCATCGACTTCGAGAGCCGCGACGCCTGATGCAGATGGCCCCGATCAAAATCAGCCCGATCAACCAGCGGCGCTGGCGCAACTTCTGCAACAACCGGCGCGGCTTCTGGTCGCTGTGGCTCTTCCTGATCCTGTTCGTGCTTAGCCTGTTTGCCGAGTTGATCGCCAATGATTCGCCGCTGCTGGTGAAATATGACGGGGGCTATTACTTCCCGGTGCTGAAGGCCTATCCCGAAACCACCTTCGGCGGCGATTTCGAGACAGAGGCGAAATACCGCGATGCCTTCGTGCAGGAGCTGGTGAAGGAAAAGGACGGCTGGATGGTCTGGCCGGCGATCCGCTACAGCTACCGCACCATCAATTACGATCTCGGCCGACCAGCACCTTCGCCGCCGACCACGGAAAACCTGCTCGGCACCGATGACCAGGGCCGCGATGTGCTGGCCCGCCTGATCTACGGCTTCCGCATCAGCGTGCTGTTCGGCCTAGTGCTGACGGCGCTGAGTTCGGTGATCGGCGTGATCGCCGGCGCGGTGCAGGGTTACTTCGGCGGCCTGACTGACCTGCTGTTCCAGCGCTTCATCGAGGTCTGGTCCGGCCTGCCGACATTGTATCTGCTCATCATCCTGGCCAGCGTGGTGCAGCCTAATTTCTGGTGGCTGCTGGGCATCATGCTGCTGTTCTCCTGGATGGCGCTGGTCGGCGTGGTGCGGGCGGAATTCCTGCGCGCGCGCAATTTCGGCTATGTGCGCGCCGCCCGCGCACTCGGCGTCTCGGATATTTCCATCATGTTCCGCCACCTGCTGCCCAATGCCATGGTGGCGACCCTGACCATGATGCCCTTCATCCTCAACGGCTCGATCACCACGCTGACCGCGCTCGACTTCCTCGGCTTCGGCCTGCCGCCGGGATCGCCCTCACTCGGCGAACTGCTCAGCCAGGGCAAGACCAACATCCAGGCGCCCTGGCTCGGCCTCACCGCCTTTGCCGTGCTGGCGGTGATGCTCAGCCTGCTCATCTTCATCGGCGAAGCAGTGCGCGACGCTTTCGATCCGCGCAAGATCTTCAAATGACCACGCCGCTGCTGGATGTCAAAGACCTGAGCGTGCGCTTCGGCCAGGGCACTGGCGCGGTGGAAGCCGTGAAACATGTCTCGTTTACCATCGCGCGCGGCGAGACGGTGGCGCTGGTCGGCGAGAGCGGTTCGGGCAAGTCGGTAACGGCGCTGTCGGTGCTGCAGCTGCTGCCCTATCCGCTGGCCAGCCATCCGAACGGCGCGATCATCTTCGACGGCGAGGACATGCTGGGTGCCGGGCCGGACAGGCTGCAGCGCATCCGCGGCAACCGCATCGCCATGGTGTTCCAGGAACCGATGACCTCGCTCAATCCGCTGCACACCATCGAGCAGCAGGTCAACGAGGTGCTGTTCCTGCACAAGCGGCTGGACAAGGCGGCAGCCCGCGCCCGCACACTGGAGCTGCTGCAGCTGGTCGGCCTGCCGGATGCCGAAAAGCGGCTGGGCGCCTATCCGCACCAGCTGTCGGGTGGTCAGCGCCAGCGCGTGATGATCGCCATGGCACTCGCCAACGAACCCGACCTGCTGATCGCCGACGAACCGACCACGGCGCTTGATGTCACCATCCAGGCGCAGATCCTGAAACTGCTGAAAGACCTGCAGCAGAAAATGGGCATGGCCCTGCTGCTGATCACCCACGATCTCAACATCGTGCGCAAGGTGGTCGACCGCGTTTGCATCATGACCCATGGCGAGATCGTCGAGCAGGGCCCGGTGGCCCAGGTCTTCGGCCAGCCGCAGCATGCCTATACCCGCAAGCTGCTGGCCGCCGAACCCAAGGGCACCGCGGCGGTGGCCGAGATCGATGCGCCGGTGGTGATGGCCGCCCGCGATGTGAAGGTGTGGTTCCCGATCACTGCCGGGCTGATGCGTCGCGCGATTGGCCATATCAAGGCGGTGGATGGTGTATCCTTGAGCGTGCGCGCCGGCGAAACGCTGGGCGTGGTGGGCGAAAGCGGCTCGGGCAAATCGACGCTCGCCTATGCCCTGCTGCGGCTGCAGAAATGCGAGGGCAGCATCCGTTTCCGCGATACCGAACTGCAGGGCCGCAGCTGGGGCGAGATGCGGCCATTGCGCAAGGAAATGCAGATCGTCTTCCAGGATCCGTTTGACTCGCTGTCGCCGCGCCTGCCGGTTTTCGACATCATCGCCGAGGGCCTTGCGGTGCATGGCATCGGCCAGACCGAGGCCGAACGCCGCGCCATGGTGGCCGCAGCGATGACCGAAGTGGGCCTCGATCCCGCCACCATGGATCGCTACCCGCATGAATTCTCCGGCGGCCAGCGCCAGCGCATCGCCATTGCACGCGCGATCGTGCTGAAACCGCATTTCATCGTGCTGGACGAACCGACCTCGGCGCTCGACATGAGCGTGCAGGCACAGATCGTCGACCTGCTGCGCGATCTCCAGAAGAAACACGGGCTGGCCTATCTGTTCATCAGCCACGACCTGCGCGTGGTGCGTGCGCTGGCCGACCGCGTGATGGTGATGAAGGATGGCAAGGTGGTGGAGGAGAACAGCGCGCAAGCCATCTTCACCGCGCCGCAGACCGATTATACCAAGGCGCTGATCGCTGCCGCCTTCGACGTCGCGGTGCGCCATGAAACCGCGGTCAGGATGTAGCCTTGGCCGTCCTGATCTACACCAAGGCGCATGACCCGGCGGAATGGGCGGACGAGTTCAGGAAACTGGCCCCCGATCTGGATATCCGCCTGCATCCCAACACCGGCAATCCGAACGAGATCGAGGCTGCCGTGGTGGCCAAGCCGCCGCATGGCCTGCTGAAAAGCTTTCCCAACCTGAAGCTGATCCATGCCTTTGGCGCCGGCGTCGATGCGATCCTCGCCGATCCCACCTTGCCGCGCCATGTGCCGCTAACGCGGGTGATCGATGACCGCCTGACCGTGGCAATGACCGAATATGTGCTGCTGCACGTGCTGCGATTCCACCGCCAGGTCGATGCCATGGCCGCCAACCAGCGCAGCAAATCCTGGAAATGGCTGCCGCCGGTGGATGCCGCCGAACGCGTGATCGGCATCATGGGCATGGGCACGCTAGGGGTGGCGGCGGCGCAGAAGCTGTCGCAGTTCGGCTTCCAGCTGGTGAGCTGGAGCCGCAGCCTCAAGGCCGTCGACGGCGTCACCAGCTTTCATGGCGAGGAGCATCTCGACAGCTTCCTGCGCCTGTGCAACGTGCTGATCTGCCTGCTGCCGCTGACCCCGCAGACACGCGGTATTATCAGCCGCCGCACGCTCTCCCTGCTGCCGCGCGGTGCCTATATCATCAATGCCGCGCGCGGCGGCCATGTGGTGGAGGCCGACCTGTTGCACGCGCTGGACAGCGAATGGCTGTCGGGCGCGACGCTGGATGTGTTTGACGAGGAGCCCCTGCGCGACAACCACCCCTTCTGGACGCATCCGAAGGTGACGGTGACACCGCATAATGCCGCCGACAGCATCGCAGCCCAGGTGGCGCCCCAGATCGTCGACAACATCCGTCGCATGCAGCAGGGCCTGCCGCTGCTGCGCCAGGTGGATTACGGCCGAGGATACTAGGTTCGGGTAATCAGGGGTGTCGTCATTCCCACTTGCGGAAGACGTCGACGAATTTTTCCTCGCCGCAGGCGATGAAGAAACCACGCAGCTGGCAATTTTCGGATTCGCCCAGCCGCGACCGCGCTGCCTTCAGCGCCGGTAGCATTTCCTTGGCCAGCTGCTTGTCCTTGAAGCGCATGACCTCGCCCTGGGTGCGGGCACCATCGTAAAGCACGCCAAGACTTTCCTCGGAATTGATCTCGGGGCGACGCTTGTAGAAGGTGTTCAGACTCTTCAGGCCGCCGGTCTTCTGGATGAACTGCACGAAATTGCTGAGGCTGGTATGGCGCTTGTCGGGCGCCGTTTCCTTGGCTTCGAAACAGCCTCCGAGCAGACCAACAGCGAGCAGCGCCGCGCCAAGCGCGGGCAGACGGACAGACCACATGGGTATTCTTCCCCTTCAGAGCGGCCAACCACCCGGCCGCGTCGGCAACTTTAAACGGCGAAGGTTTAAAGAAAGCTATAGGGATCGATATCAACCGTGCGTTTTACACCTGACGGTAGTTTTACTTTCGCCATCCATTCCCGCAAAACGGCAGGCACATCGATTTCGCGTTCCGCCTTCAACAACAGCCGCTCGCGATAGCGGCCGCGCAGGTAATGCAGCGGCGCCGGCGCCGGCCCCAGCACCGACAGGCCGCCGCCACGCGGCGCAACGCGCGCGAGCGCACGCGCCGCCTGCTCCACTTCGGCCTGATCGGTGCCACTGACAATCACAGCGGCGAGACGACCGAATGGCGGCATGCCGGCCCGCTGGCGCTCGGCCATCTCGGCGGCGAGGAACCCTGCCGTGTCGTGGCGACTGAGCGCTGCGATCACCGGATGCTGCGGATCGAAACTCTGCAGCAGCACGCGGCCGGGATGGGCGGCGCGGCCGGCGCGGCCGGCCACCTGGGTAAGCAACTGATGCGTGCGCTCGGCAGCGCGCGGATCGCCGCCAGCAAGCCCCAGATCGGCATCGATCACACCCACCAGGGTCAGCAGCGGGAAATGATGGCCCTTCGCCACGATCTGCGTGCCGACCAGAATGTCGATCTCGCGCCGCTCCATGCGATCCAGCATCTCGCCGATCATGCGCGGCGTGTTGGCGGTGTCGGATGCCATCACCGCCAGCCGTGCATCGGGAAACAGCATGGCGGCCTCTTCGGCCAGGCGCTCGACACCCGGGCCGCAGGCCTTGAACTTGTCTTCCGCCTCGCATTGCGGACAATGCTTCGGCAGGCGCTGCTGGTGGCCACAGTGATGGCATTGCAGGCGGCCATGGCGCTTGTGCTCGACCAGCCAGGCGGCGCAGTTCGGACATTGCAGGCGATGGCCGCAGGCACCGCACAGCGTCAGCGGCGCATAGCCGCGCCGATTGAGGAACAGCATGGCCTGTTCGCCGGCGGCAATCGTCTCGGTCAGGGCCGTTACCAGCGGCGCACTGATAAAGCGCTGTGCCGGCAGCTTTTCCTTGCGCATGTCGACAATCCGGATGCGCGGCAGGCTGGCGGCATTATGACGCTCGGGCAGTACCGCATGGGCATAGCGGCGCCGCGCCACGTTATGCAGGCTTTCCAGCGAGGGCGTCGCCGAGGCCAGCACGACGGCGATGCCTTCCAGCTTGGCGCGCACCACCGCCATGTCGCGGGCATTGTAGATCACGCCTTCCTCCTGCTTGTAGGAGGCATCGTGTTCCTCATCGACCACGATCAGGCCGAGATCGGCATAGGGCAGGAACAGTGCCGAGCGCGCGCCGATAACGACTTTTGCCTCGCCACGACTGATGGCGCGCAAGGTGGCAGCGCGCCGACCCTCAGCCATCTCCGAATGCCAGGCCCAGGCCGGGGCACCGAAACGCTGCTCGAAACGATCCAGCGACTGCTGCGTCAGCGCGATTTCCGGCAGCAGTACCAGCACCTGGCGCCCGCGCGCGAGCGCTGCCGCCACGGCCTCGTAATACACCTCCGTCTTGCCGGCACCGGTGACGCCTTCCAGCAACGTGACGGAAAAGTCCTGCGCCTCCGCTGCCGCACGCAGGGCCGCAGCAGCCTCAGCCTGCAGGGCATTCAGCGCGCGGCCCGGCCGCTGCCAGTCCGGGTTTGCCGGCGGACGGAAAGCCGGCACCTGATCGGCCACCAGCGCACCGAGTTCCACCAGCTTGCGCACCACCGCCGGCGAAACCGCGGCGGCCTCGGCCAGTTCAGCCACACTCAAGCCTGGCTGTTCGCGCGCGATCTCCAGCACGCGCTGACGCTGTTCGCTGGCCTTCACGCCGGCAGCATCGCCAAGCCGCAGCACGGCACGCGAGGGCGGCGCCTCGATCAGGGCACGCGGTTCGGGCAGGCACATCTTCAGCACCGCGCCGGTGGGATTGAGCGTATAGGCTGCCACCCAGTCGACCAGCTTGCGTAAGGGCTGCGGAATCGGCGGCGCGTCGCAGCGCCGCAGCACATCCTTCAGCCGGGCCTTTTCCGGTAAGGGCGCCGGCACGCCATCCCAGACCACGCCGAGTGAGACACGATTGCCGATCGGTACCTCGACGATATCGCCGGGCGCCAGCACACCCGCACTGCCGGCCCGGTAGGTAAAGGGCTCGGCCAGCGGCAGGGGCAGCAGGACGTGGATCAGATCGGCGTTCGTCAAGGGGGTTGTTCCGGTGGAACGTGTGGTCCGGGTCGGGTATTGTTAACCATCCTGCTTATAGCATCGGCCGCTGATTCGGGCAGAGCCCGGGCCGCCTTGAGGAGTGATCGGGTATGAAATTTTTCGTCGATACTGCGGATATCGCCGAGATTGCCGAGCTGAACGACACCGGCCTGCTGGACGGGGTGACCACCAATCCGTCGCTGGTGGCCAAGACCGGCAAGGATTTCGTCGCCACAATCAAGGATATCTGCAAGATCGTGAAAGGCCCGGTTTCGGCCGAGGTCACCGCCACCGATTATGCCACCATGCTGGCCGAGGGTCGCAAACTGGCAGCCCTGGCCACCAATGTCGCGGTGAAGGTGCCGCTGACCATGGATGGCCTGAAGACCTGCAAAACGCTGTCGGATGACGGCATTATGGTCAATGTGACGCTGTGCTTCTCGCCCGCTCAGGCGATCATGGCCGCCAAGGCCGGCGCCAGCTTCATCTCGCCGTTTGTCGGCCGGCTCGACGATATCGGCCAGGACGGCATGCAGCTGATCGCCGACATCGTGCAGATCTACAACAACTACCCCGATTTCAAGACCGAGGTTCTGGTCGCCTCGATCCGCCATCCGATCCACCTGATCGAATCCGCCAAGCTGGGCGCCGACGTTGCCACACTGCCGCCGAATGTGCTGAAGGGCCTGGTCAAGCATCCGCTGACCGACAAGGGCCTGGAGGCATTCCTGGCTGACTGGAAGAAGACCGGCCAGTCGATCCTCGGCAACGACAAATAGGCGGGCTGCGCATGGCCGATGGCATCACAGCTCCCCTCTCCCCCGCGTCCGGCCTGGCCGAAGCGGATGTGATCGCATGGCTGCAGCAGCATCCCGATCTGCTGATCCGCCATCCCGACCTGTGCGAAATCCTGCTGCCGCCGACGGCACCGCGCGGCGGCGACAATGTCGTCGACCTGCAGCGTTTCATGGTGCAGCGCCTGCAGGGCGAACTGCATCGCGTGTCGCATGTCGGCAACGAGTTGCTGGATGCCAGCCGGCAGAATCTGTCGGCCACACAGCGTGTGCATGCTGCCGTACTGATGCTGCTGGAAGCCGGCAGCTTCGAGCATATGATCCATATGGCGACCCAGGACTGGACCGACCTGCTGGAAGTCGATGTCATCAGCCTGTGCGTCGAGGGCGATCCGGAAAAGATGAAGGACATCGCCACCGGCGGCGTCTTCGTGCTGCCCAATGGTGCCATCGAAACCCTGCTCGGCGCCCTGCCCGCCGTGGCACGCGACAAATGCGACGCGGCCGACTGGCTCTATGGTCCGGCGGCAACACTGGTGCGCTCCGATGCGCTGGCGCGCCTTGATTTCGGCCCCAAGGCACCGCATGCGATGCTGGCGCTGGGTTCGCGCGAGGCTGACAAATTCCAGCCGCACCAGGGCACGGAGCTGCTGCAGTTCCTCGCCGGCGTGCTCGGCCGTTCGGTGCGGGCATGGCTCGACCTGCCGCAGCCCTGAAAACCACAGAGGCAGATGAACGCCTGCCGTTCTTTCTCGCGGCCGAGGATGTGAAGGCCGCGGCCGAAGCCTGGTATCGCTGGCTGGCAAAGGAAAAACGCTTCTCGCGCCATACGCTGCGCGCCTACGGCCAAGATCTGTCGGTCTATCTGTCCTTCCTGAGCGAGCATCTGGGCGAACCGGCCAGCATGGCCGATCTGCAGACGCTGCGGCAGGCCGATTTCCGTGCCTATCTGAGCGCGCGGCGCACTGACGGTGTGGGCGCCACTTCGGTGGCACGCAACCTGAGCGCCGTGCGCAGCTTCTTCCGCCGCCTGCAAAAGGATGGCCGCATCGACAATGCGGCCGCCAACCTGATCCGCACGCCGAAGCGGCCGCACAGCGTGCCGAAGCCGCTGAGCGTAAATGCCGCACAGCAGATGATCGACAGCGTGGATGAAGCTGATACCGCGCCCTGGCTGCAGGCGCGCGATGCTGCCATCCTGACCCTGCTCTGGGGTGCGGGCTTACGCCTGGGCGAGGCGCTGGGTCTGGATGGCGACAGAATCCCGCAAGGCGACAGCCTGACGGTGACCGGCAAGGGCAACAAGCAGCGCCTGGTGCCGATCCTGCCCGTCGTGCGCGAGGCCATCGCCGCCTATGTGAAACTCTGCCCCTACGCCATCGGCGGCGGCACGCCATTGTTTTACGGCGCCCGCGGCAAGCGCGTCGATCCGGCCATCATCCAGAAGGCCATGCGCAATGCCCGCCGCGCCCTGAACCTGCCGGAAACCGCCACGCCGCATGCCCTGCGGCACAGTTTCGCCACCCATCTGCTGGCGGCCGGCGGCGATCTGCGCACCATCCAGGAACTGCTGGGCCATGCCTCGCTGGCCACCACCCAGCGCTATACCGAGGTGGATGCCGAGGCGCTGCTCCGGGTCTATGACAGCGCCCATCCCAGAGCGCGATCCGCGGCACGGCCCGGGGCACGGACCTAACTGCGACCGCCATCACAGCGGCCTGTCCAGGCTTTGCCATAATTGGCCGCCACTCTATGTTTGACCCGTAGGCCAGACATGACGCTCAAACTTTCACTGCGACGCCGCCCCCTGATCCGCAATCTCCTGATCGCGCTGGCCGCGCTGATCGCCGTGCCGCTGATGGCCAGCGGCGCCTCCATCGCCACGGCCGAACGCAAGCACTGGTCGACCGCACGCTGGGACAGTGTCGGCCTGGCGCCCGATCCGCTGACCGTGAAAGACGCGGTGATCCAGGTCTATGCCGCCCGGGTCTGGGGCTGGCGGGGCGCCTTCGCCGTGCATACCTGGGTGGTGGTGAAACCGGCCGGTGCAGAGGCCTTTACCCGCTACGAGGTGGTCGGCTGGGGCGGTGCACCGGTGCGCATCAGCAATCGTACTCCTGATGGCTACTGGGCCGGCAATGCGCCCGAACTGCTGCATGACCTGCGCGGCCCGGCAGCAGCAGCAGCCATCCCGCTGCTGATTTCAGCGGCCGAGCGCTATCCCGGCCGCGGCGGCTATGTGATGTGGCCCGGCCCCAATTCGAACAGCTTCGTTGCCTACCTGGCGCGCGAAGTCCCTGAACTGGGGCTGCAGTTGCCGCCGACCGCCGTCGGCAAGGACTGGCTCGGCACCACCACGCTGTTTGCGCCAGCCCCCAGCGGCACTGGCTGGCAGGTCAACCTGCTGGGCCTGGCCGGCGTGACGGCGGCCGCCCGCGAGGGGCTGGAGCTGAACCTGCTCGGCCTGACCATCGGCATCGACGTCCTGCGCCCGGCGCTGAAGCTGCCCGGGATCGGCCG
>NZ_CALRUC010000046.1:0-31163 GCF_943371255.1 Ferrovibrio terrae
CCATGCGGGAAGCCGCAGGGGTGCAGGCTGATCATGCCGGGATGGATGTTGTCGCGGCTGAAGAAGCTGCCCTTGTGATAGAAGATCACCTCGTCGTAATCGTCGTTGTTGTGGAAGAACGGCACCTTCAGGGCTTCCGGGTCGCTTTCGATCGGGCGCGGCACGAAGGTGCAGATGACAAAGCGCGAGGCCAGGAAGGTGGTATGCGCGCTGGGCGGCAGGTGATAGCGGTGGCTCATCAGCGGACGGATATCGCGCCAGTTCAGCTTGACCGCGGTGAGGTCGCCCTTCCAGCCCACCACATCGAGCGGATTGTAGGGATAGGTGACGGTGGAGAGCTGGTCGCGCCGCTTGATGACGACACGCCAGTTGCCGGGCTTTTGCTGTTGTGCCTTGTAGGCCTCATCCAGTTTCGGAATCTGCAGCACGGCGGGATCGAAGATCGCATGCGGGCCGACGATGCCCTTGTCGGGCAGGCGGTAGCTGTCGTTGGTCGCCTCGATCAGCAGGATATTGCTCGGGCTCTTCGGCTCCAGGCGCCACATGCTGCCGCGCGGCAGCATGATGTAGTCGCCCTCCGAATAGGAGAGATGGCCGAAGTCGCAGAACAGCTCGCCTTCGCCGTCATGCACGAACAGCAGCTCATCGCCGTCGCCGTTGCGCACCAGATGATCCATCGCCTGCACCATCAGCATGTGGCGGTATTTCACATGGCTGTTGCTCAGCAGCGTTTTGGCCTTCCACGGGCAGTCGACCGCATCGGCGAATTGCGCCGTGTCGAAAGCGCGGGGTTTCAGCGGCCCTTCCCAGTCGATCCAGCCGGTCGGCGGATTCTGGTGATAGAGATGGGCGGCGGGGCCGAAGAAGCCCTCCTTGCCCATCTCGCGCTCATAGGTGCCTTCGGGCAGGGCGACATGGGCCTGTTTCGCGGCGTCGCCCTCGGTGTGGCTCATCGGAATCCAGTTTTTACCCATGGCATGTCCTCCTAGATATAATTCTTTTTGGGACTTGGTTTTTCTTAATTGGCCTTCAGTACGCCGCGGCGGATCTGGTCAAGTTCGATCGACTCGAACAGTGCCTTGAAGTTGCCTTCGCCGAAGCCGTCATTGCCCTTGCGCTGGATGATCTCGTAGAAGATCGGGCCGATGGCATTCTCGGTGAAGATCTGCAGCAGCAGGCCCTGACCCTTGGTCGGCGCGCCGTCGATCAGGATCTGCAATTCCTTCAGGCGGGCGACATCCTCGCCATGACCGGGCAGGCGGTCGTTGACCTGGTCGAAATAGGTATCGTTGGTCGACTGGAAGGGCAGGTCGCGGCTGCGCAGCGCGCTGACGGTGCTGTAGATATCGTCGGTGCCCATCGCCACATGCTGGATGCCCTCGCCGTGATAGGCATTCAGGTATTCGGCGATCTGCGACTTGTCGTCGGAGCTTTCGTTGATCGGGATGCGGATCTTGCCGCAGGGGCTGGTCATCGCCTTCGACTTCAGGCCGGTCAGCTTGCCCTCGATGTCGAAATACTTGATCTCGCGGAAATTGAACAGGCGCTCGTAGAAGCTGGCCCATTCGCCCATGCGGCCGCGATGCACGTTATGGGTCAGGTGATCCACATAAGTCAGGCCGACGCCCTTGGGGTTGCGCTCCACGCCCTCGATGGGCACGAAATCGACATCGTAGATGGTGCCGCGCGCGCCATAGCGGTCGACCAGATAGATCAGGCTGTCGCCGATGCCCTTGATGGCGGGGATGTTCAGCTCCATCGGGCCGGCATGGTTCTCCACGCCCCAGGCGCCGAGTTCGACGGCGCGCTTGTAGGCCTTGGCGGCATCCTTGACGCGGAAGGCCATGGCGCAGATCGAGGGGCCGTGGATGCGGGCGAAGCTCTGGGCGAAGCTGGCGGGCTCGGCATTGAGGATGAAGTTCACATCGCCCTGGCGATACAGCGTCACATTCTTGGAGCGGTGCTTCGCCACCGCCTGGAAGCCCATGCGCTCGAACAGGGCGGCCAGCTTGGCCGGCTCGGGCGCGGCATATTCGATGAATTCAAAACCGTCGGTGCCCATCGGGTTGTCGAACAGGTCGGCCATGGGGAACTATCCTCCCGGGAATGCGATATTGCGGTTGAGTCGCATATTAGTTACAATTGAAACTAAATTCAAGGCCGGCCGTATCGGATCGCTCCGACCGGCGGCAAAGCAGGGGAAATGCCGAAAACAACACTGCATCTCGACCGCTTCCTGCCCTACCGGCTGTCGGTGGTGACCAACCGCATCAGCGGCGCACTGTCGCGCCATTATGCCGACCGCTTCGGCATTGGCATTCCGGAATGGCGGGTGATCGCCAATCTGGGCCGCACGCCGGGCCTGACCGCCAACGACGTGGTGGAACGCTCGGCGATGGACAAGGTGACGGTGAGCCGCGCGGTGGCGGCGCTGGAGCACAAGGGCCTGCTGAGCCGGGTGCGCGACGAGGGCGACAAGCGCAAGTCGCGGCTGACGCTCTCCGCCAAAGGCCAGACGGTCTATGCCGAGATCGCGCCGCTGGCGCTGGGCTTCGAGCGCGACCTGCTGACCGTGCTGACGGCCGATGAAGCAGCGCAGCTGGACCGCATCATCGACAAGCTGAATGGCAAGATGGACAGCCTGTAGGCTGTCGCCTCACTCCGACGTCGGCGGGGTGACCTGCTTCTGCTGCTGGGCGGCCACCTTGGCCTCGAAGTTCTTCTTGCCGCGACGATGCACGAAGAACAGCACGGTGCCGACCAGGGCGAAGATGCCCAGCATGATCAGGCCGAAATCCTTGGCGATATCGCCCAGCACCGCCTCGAAGGCGACGCCGAGCAGGTAGCCGCCCCAGGAAAACGCGTTGGCCCACAGGCCGGCGGCGATGAAGTTCAGCGCGGCGAAGCGCGGCCAGGAGATCAGGCTCATGCCCATGGCGAGCGAGGAGAAATTGCGCACGCCATAGATGAAGCGGAAGCTGAGGATGAAGCCGACATGGTATTTGTGCAGCATGTCGAGCGCGACATTGACGCCGCCCTGCAGCTTGGGGAAGCGCTTCAGCAGCCGGTGGCCGTAATTGCGGCCGATCCAGAAATAGAGCTGGTCGCCGGAAAAGCTGCCCAGCCAGGCGGCGGCGATCAGCCAGTACATGTGCAGCAGGCCCTGGCTGGCCGCGGCACCGGCGAAGATCACAAACGTCTCGCCTTCCAGGAAGGTCCAGACGAAGGTGATGATGTAGAACCACTCACGATACTGTTCGATCAGGTGGTAGATATCGATATCGGGCACGGTCTGTCAGCCTCGCGCGGTCAAATCAGGCCGGCGAGCGGCGATGAAGGGTCGGCGTAGAGTTTTTTCGGCATGCGGCCGGCCTGGTAGGCGAGGCGACCGGCCTCGATCGCCAGCTTCATGGCGCGCGCCATGCGGATCGGGTCTTTCGCCTCGGCAATCGCGGTGTTCATCAGCACGCCGTCGCAGCCCAGTTCCATGGCGACCGCGGCATCGGAAGCGGTGCCGACGCCGGCATCGACCAGCACGGGCACTTTCGCATTCTCGATGATGATGCGGATGGTCACCGGGTTCTGCAGGCCGAGCCCGGAGCCGATCGGCGCGGCCAGCGGCATGATGGCACAGGCGCCCAGCTCCTCCAGCTTCTTCGCGGCAATCGGATCGTCGGCGCAATAGACCATGACGTCGAAGCCGTCCTTCACCAGCAGCTTGGTGGCGGCCAGCGTGGCTTCCATGTCGGGATACAGCGTCTTCTGGTCGCCCAGCACTTCCAGCTTCACCAGCTTCCAGCCACCGGCCTCGCGGGCGAGCCGCAGCGTGCGCACGGCATCGTCGGCGGTGAAACAGCCGGCCGTGTTGGGCAGGTAGGTGTATTTCTTCGGATCGACGTAATCGACCAGCATCGGCTTGTTGCGGTCGGTGACATTCACGCGCCGGACGGCAACGGTGACGATCTCGGCACCCGAGGCCTCGATGGCCAGCTTGGTCTCTTCAAAATCCTTGTACTTGCCGGTGCCGACCAGCAGGCGCGAGCGGAAGCGCTGGCCCGCGACTTCGAAATAGTCGTCTTGCCCGGCAGGCAGCGGAGCGTTGCCGCCGCCGATGAAATGCACGATCTCGATCTTGTCGCCGTCATTCAGGCCGGTGGCGGCATAGGCCGAGCGCGGCACGATCTCGCGATTCAGCTCGATGGCGATCTTGCGCGCATCGAGGTCGAGCACCGACAACAGCTCGGCCACCGTGGCCGACCCCGTCACGTCCCGCATCTCGCCGTTGATGGTCAGGCGCATATCCAAACGTTACCCTGTCTGCCCCAAATTGGGCTGCCCACTTCGAAGTCCCCCGCGCCAGTCCCGCTGCCCTCGTGAGAAGGCCCCCTTCAGATGGGGGTGCGGCGGCGCGCCGACAATAGAGCGCGCAGTGCTGTCGCGGCAACCCTTTCGGGCAGCCCCCCTAAAGCCATCAAGGCTTTGTAACATAACGGCGACTGGGCTAGAATCACCGTCAGCAGGAGGCAAGTATGCTGTTGTACGGCTATTTCCGGTCCTCGGCCGCCTATCGGGTCCGGATCGCGCTCAATCTCAAGGGTCTCACCTACGATCAGACCTTTATCCATCTTGCCAAGCTGGAACAGCTGTCCGACGCCTTTGCCGCGATCAACCCGCAGAAGCTGCTGCCGGTGCTGGTGACCGATGACGGCGCGTCGCTGACCCAGTCGCTCGCCATCATCGAGTATCTCGAAGATATCCGGCCGGAACCGCCGCTGCTGCCCAAAGACCCGCTCGGCCGGGCCCGGGTGCGCGCCCTGGCGCTGGCGGTGGCCTGCGAAATCCACCCGCTCAACAATCCCCGCGTGCTGCGCTACCTGACCGGCACGCTGGGCGTCAGCGAGGAACAGAAAGACACCTGGTATCGCCACTGGGTGGAAGAGGGGCTGCAGGCGGTGGAGGCGATGCTGGCCGCCAGCCCGCAGACCGGCCGCTTCTGCCATGGCGATACGCCAACGATGGCCGATCTCTGCCTGGTGCCGCAGGTGGCCAATGGCCGCCGTTTCAAGGCCGATCTCTCGCGCTGCCCCACCGTGGTGCGGATCGATGCCGCCTGCCAGGCGCTCGAGGCTTTCGCCAGCGCGTCGCCAGCCCAGCAGCCGGATGTCGAATAAGCGGATGAGATCACGCGGCAGGGTCATCGCCATCGCGACAGGTCTGGCGCTGCTGCTGGCCGTGCCTGCATCCTGGGCGCAGAGCCCGGCAGGACTGCTGCGTATCGGCACCGGTGGCCAGAGCGGCACGTATTTCCCGATCGGCAGCCTGATCGCCCGCACGGTCAGCGAGACGCCGCTGGGTGCCGATTGCGTGGCGGCGGATGCGCGCGATGGCCGCTGCGGCCTGTCCGGCGTGGTGGCCGTGGCGCAGACCTCCAATGGATCGGTCGCCAATGTCGCCGCGCTGCAGAATGGCGAGATCGAGATGGCCCTGGTGCAGGCCGATGTCGCCGACTGGGCCTATAACGGCAAGGAGATTTTTGCCGGCAAGCCGCGGCAGGAGCGCCTGCGCTTTGTCGCTCACCTGTATTCGGAAGCCATGCATGTGGTGACGCGCCGCGAGGCCCGGATCACGGCCATCGCCAATCTGCGCGGCCGCACCGTGGCGATGGACGAGCCCGGCTCGGGCACCCTGGTGCATGTGCGCAACCTGCTGCGCATCTACAATCTGTCCGAGACCGACCTGAAGCCGGTTTATATCAAGCCGGACCTGGCCCTGCCGCGTCTGCAGGCCGGCCAGCTCGATGCCTTTTTCATTGTCGCCGGCTGGCCGACGCGGGCCGTCAGCGATGCGCTGGCCAGCGGCCAGGCCAGCCTGCTCGGGATCGATGCTGAGGCGGCAGGCCGGCTGATCCGGCAAAATCCCTTCCTCAGCTTTGGCAGCATTCCGGCCAATGCCTATGCCGGGCAGTCTGCCGTGACCACCCTGATGGTGGGTGCCCAGCTGGCCGTGCGCGCCGACCTGCCCGAGGAGCTGGTGCGTGGCATGCTGGAGGCGATGTGGAGCGCGCGCGGCGGCGCCATCCTGGCCGGCGGGCATCCACGCGGCAGCGACATCCGCTTCGACGCAGCCCTGACCGGCCGCAGCATCCCGCTGCATCCCGGTGCCGAGCGCTTTTACCGCGCCCGCGGCCTGATCGCCAACTGAGCTGCGTCATCGCCATGCTGGGTCGCCACCGGATCACCATCATCGTCGCACTCATTGTGCTGGGCGCTCTCGGGGTCGCGCTCTATGTGCAGAATACGCTCAGCTCGGTGGCGCGCGACCTGCCGGTGACGCTGCTGGACCAGGAGCGCGATGCGGAAACCATGATCCGCGAGATCGCCAATCTGGCCTGGGCCATCGAGGCCTGGCAACGCGAACCGCAGGGCGGCGGCAGGACGCGGGTTGCGGCGCATCTGATTTCGGCGCGGGCCCGCGCCGATGCGCTGCGCGCCAACTACAATTTCGACAACATGGTGGGGGCGGCCGGAATGCATGCCGTCGCCAGCCCCGCGCTGCAGGATCTGGGGCGCTGGCTGGACGAGGGCGTGCCGGGGCAGGCAGCAGGTTCGCCGGCGGTGATTGCGTTGATGCTGTCGCGCGCCCGCGATGCCGAACTGCGACTGATCGTGCTGCTGGAGCAGTCGCGTGAAACGGCACGCAGCATGCTGCAGACCCAGGAAAGCCGGCTCGACCGTTTCGCCGATGGCGTCGGCCTGCTGACCGCCTTCGCCGCCATGCTGGTGATCGGCCTGATCCTGCTGCTGTTCCGCGAACGCCGGGTGGTGGAGCTGAAGGAGCAGGCCGAACTGTCGGCGCTCGCCGCCAAGCGCTCGGCGGAGGAGGCCAATCGCGCCAAGTCGGAATTCCTCGCCAATATGAGCCATGAGCTGCGCACGCCGCTGAATGCCATCATTGGCTTCTCGTCGATCATCCGTAACGAGATGCTGGGTGCGGTGAACATCCCGCGCTATCGCGAATATGCCGGCGACATCCATTCCAGCGGCGAGCATCTGCTGGCGATCATCAACGATATCCTCGACCTGTCGAAGGTGGAGGCCGGCAAGTATGAACTGGCCGAGCAGGATTTCGATGCCGACGAGATCATGACGGCGGCCGTGCGCCTGGTGCGGGAAAAGATCGAACGCAGCCATGTTCAGCTGCAGATGCGGCCACGGGCCGGCCTGGTTCAGCTGCATGCCGACCGCCGCGCCCTGCTGCAGGTGCTGATCAACCTGCTGGCCAATGCGGTGAAGTTCACCGAAGAGGGCAGCATCGTGCTGGCGGGTGAAAGCACCGAGGGCGGCGGCTTCACCTACAGCGTGACCGATACCGGCATCGGCATGACCGCGGCGCAGATCAAGATCGCGCTGCAGCCCTTCGGCCAGATCCAGAATGCGCTCACCCGCGCACAACCGGGCACCGGGCTCGGCCTGCCGCTCAGCGACCGCATGGTGCGCCTGCATGGCGGCTGGCTGGAGATCCAGAGCACACCGGGCCAGGGCACGCGCGTCAGCGTGCATCTGCCGCCGTCACGCGTGATCACAGGTTTCCAGGCCGCTGGCGGCAAATAGTTATTTTTTTTCGTCACTCCCGCGCAAGCGGGAGTCCAGCCTATCCACTGGGTTCCCGCTTTCGCTGGAACGACACGGTTATTTCAACAGATCGTCATAAAGATCGCGCCAATCTGGATTGGTTGCCTCGATCAACGCCAGCTTCCAGGCCCGACGCCACTTCTTGATGCGCTTCTCGCGCAGGATCGCATCGGCCATGGTGTCGTGAAATTCGGCATGAACGAGGCGATAGACGGCATACTGTTTTGAAAATCCGTCAACAGCACCGGAGCGGTGCTGCCATATCCGCTGGGCTAGATCGCTGGTAACGCCAACATACAATGTGCCGTTGCGCTTACTGGCGAGGATATAGACACAGGGTCGCCGCATGGCGGGAGTATGCCAAGAGGCAGTCATTCTGGATGCCCGCTTTCGCGGGCATGACGAAATAAGTACTTATGTATGCTAAAGCTCGTCACTCCCGCGCAAGCGGGAGTCCAGTCTTCACCCGCCCAGCGCGGCGAGGGCGTCGGACAACTCGGAGAAATGATCGATCAGGCGGTCGCCGCCCAGCTGGTGCGGCGCGATCTGGGTATAGCCGAAGCTGACCACCACGCAGGGCAGGCCGGCGGCCTTCGCCGCATTCACGTCATTGGCGGAATCGCCCACCATGGCGGCCCAGTCGAAGGCCGTGCCGAGCCTGTCCCCCATCAACCGGTCAAGCGTGCCATGGATGTGGCCGGGATCGGGCTTGCGCACCAGCAGGCTGTCGCCGCCCACCACGGCACCGAAGAAATCGCTCAGGCCAAGCTGGTCGAGCAGGCTGCGGCTCAGGCCTTCGGGCTTGTTGGTGCAGACCGCCAGCGCATAGTCGCGCTCGGCCAGTGCGGCCAGGCAGGTGGCGACGCCGGGAAACGGTCGGCTGGTATCGGCCAGATGGCGTTCGTAATAGATCAGGAAATCCTTGAACGCCGTTTCGAACATGACCGGCTCCGGCATGCCGCCGCTGGCCCGGAACCCTTTTTCGAGCAGGGCGCGCGCGCCGTCGCCCACCATGCTGCGCACCGCATCCAGGCCGATGGCCGGCCGGCCGGCACGGTCCAGCGCATAATCGGTGGCGGCCGCCAGATCGGGCGCCGTATCCACCAGCGTGCCGTCGAGATCGAAGAGAATTGCCTTGCGAGTCATGGTGTTACAATTCGAAAGACCCTGAAACAGACGGAAAGACGATTTGATTTCCGTTGCCTATCACGGCTATGACACTGTCCGCCCGCGTAAATGCGGCGAATCGGGTTTTTTGTACACGGAACCGAAGCATGGCGAAACGGCCATCCAAGACGCGAGCATTGGCCGTGGTGATTCTGGCAGCCGGCCAGGGCACGCGGATGAAGTCGAAACTGCCCAAGGTCCTGCACCCGGTGGCGGGGCAGGCGATGCTGCGCCATGTGCTGGACGCGGCCGCCGTGCTGCGGCCCGACCGTATCGTGGTGGTGACCGGCAAAGGCCAGGACGATGTCGCGGCTGCTGTTGCGCCGGCAACGGTGGCGATCCAGCATCCGGCGCGCGGCACCGGCCATGCCGTCATGGCGGCCATGCCGGCGCTGAAGGGATTCACCGGCGACGTGCTGGTGCTGTATGGCGATACGCCGCTGCTGACCGCCGATCTGCTGAAAAGCCTGCTCGCCGCGCGCCGTGCCAAGGCCGATCCGGCCGCGGTGATCGTCGGTTTCCGCCCGGTCGATCCGGCCGCCTATGGCCGTTTGATCGTAGATGGCAAGGGTGCGCTGCAGAAGATCGTTGAATTCAAGAATGCCGCGGCCGATGAACGCGCTGTGCGCCTGTGCAATGCCGGGCTGATGGCCTTTGATGGTGCGCGGCTGCCGGGGCTGCTGAAAAAACTCTCCGACAAAAACCCGCAGGGCGAATTCCTGCTCACCGATACGGTCGAACATGCCAATGCGAAAGGCTGGACCTGCCGTGTGGTGGAGGCCGATCCGGTCGAGGTGATGGGTATCAACACCCGCGGCGAACTCAGCATCGCCGAAGCGGCCATGCAGCAGCGCCTGCGCGCGGCGGCCATGGCGGCGGGCGTCACCATGACGGCGCCGGAGACGGTGTATCTGCGCAGCGACACGAAGCTGGGCCGTGATGTCACCATCGAACCCTTCGTGGTGTTCGGCCCGAAGGTGAGCGTGGCCGACGATGTGGTGATCCGCAGCCACAGCCATATCGAGGGCGCGACGATTGCCCGGGGCGCCACCATCGGGCCCTATGCCCGGCTGCGGCCCGGCGCCAGGATTGCCGAGGGCGCCCATATCGGCAATTTCGTCGAGGTGAAGAATGCCGATATCGAGGCCGGCGCCAAGGTCAATCACCTGACCTATATCGGCGATGCGCGGGTGGGCGCCAAGGTCAATATCGGCGCCGGCACCATCACCTGCAATTACGATGGTTTCGACAAGCATCACACCGATATCGGCGCTGGTGCCTTCATCGGCTCGAATTCATCCCTTGTCGCTCCGGTGAAGATCGGCGACGGCGCCATGGTGGCGGCGGGCAGCGTGATCACCCGCGATGTGCCGGCTGATGCCCTGAGCGTCGCGCGTGGCCGCCAGGAAGACAAGCCCGGCGTCGCCGCCGTGTTCCGCCGGCGCAAGGCCGCCACCCGCAAGACAAAGTAGGAGTATCGCGTATGTGTGGAATTGTCGGCGTAATCGGAACGCGCGATGTGGTGCCATTGCTGGTCGATGGCCTGAAGCGGCTGGAATATCGCGGCTATGATTCCGCCGGCGTGGCGACGCTGGTGAAAAACGGCGCCATCGAGCGGCGCCGCGCCGAAGGCAAGCTGGTCAACCTGGAAGCGCGCCTGCAGGAACAGCCGCTGCAGGGCCTGATCGGCATTGCCCATACGCGCTGGGCCACCCATGGCGTGCCCAACGAGGCCAATGCGCATCCGCATGCCACCGAGCGCGTCGCGCTGGTGCATAACGGCATCATCGAGAATTACCGCGAGCTGGGCGACGAGCTGATCGCCAAGGGCCATATATTCCAGAGCCAGACCGATACCGAAGTGGCGCTTCGGCTGATCGACCAGTGCCTGATCGAGGGCCTGTCGCCGGAAGAGGCTGTGAAGGCGACGCTGGGCCGCCTGCGCGGCGCCTTTGCGCTCGCCATCCTGTTCCATGGCAAGGATGACCTGCTGATAGGCGCCCGCCGCAACGTGCCGCTCGCCGTCGGTTTCGGCAATGGCGAGATGTATCTGGGTTCGGACGCGCTGTCGCTGGCGCCGCTGACCGACCGGATCGCCTATCTGGAAGAGGGCGACTGGGTGGTGCTGAGCCGTGGTTCGGCGCAGTTCTACGATGCCGAGAACAAGGCGGTGGAACGCATCGTGCGGCCGACCGCGATCAGCGGCGCCATGATCGGCAAGGGCAACTACCGCCACTACATGCTGAAGGAAATCTACGAGCAGCCGGCGGTGATGGGCGACACCATCAACACCGTGGTCAGCCCGACCGACCGCTGGGTGCATCTGCCCGATCTCGGCCTCGATCTCGCCAAGTTCAGCCGCATCACCATCGTCGCCTGCGGCACGTCGTATTACTCGGGCCTGGTGGGGAAATACTGGCTTGAACGCTATGCCCGCATCGGCGTCGAGGTCGATGTGGCATCGGAATTCCGTTACCGCGAGGCGCCGGTCGATCCCAACGGGTTGTCGATCTTCATTTCGCAGTCGGGCGAGACCGCCGATACGCTGGCGGCCATGCGCTATGTGAAGGCCAATGGCGGTCGCACGCTGGCCATCGTCAACGTGCCGCAGAGCAGCATGGCGCGCGAAGCCGATGGCGTGCTGCCGACCAAGGCGGGGCCCGAGATCGGCGTCGCCTCGACCAAGGCCTTTACCTGCCAGCTGGTGACCCTGGCCGCCTTCACCCTGGCGGTGGCACGTGCGCGCAAGGCGCTGAGCGAGGAAGAAAGCGCCCGCCTGATGGCGGCGCTGATCGAGGTGCCGGCCCATGCCGCCGAAGTGCTGAACCATGACGAGGAGCTGCAGGCGCTGGCCGAGAAGATCATGGATGCGCGCGACGTGCTGTATATCGGCCGCGGCCCGTGTTTCCCGCTGGCGCTGGAAGGCGCGCTGAAACTGAAGGAAATCTCCTACATCCATGCCGAAGGCTATGCCGCCGGCGAGCTGAAGCATGGCCCGATCGCGCTGATCGACGAGCAGGTGCCGGTGATCGTGATCGCGCCGAGCGACAGCCTGTTCGAGAAGACCATCTCCAACATGCAGGAGGTGATGGCGCGCGGCGGCAAGGTGATCTTCATGTCGGACAAGGCGGGGCTGGCGCATGTGGACGAGCGCACCTTTGCCACTGTCGTGCTGCCGCAGGTGGAGCCCTTCGTGGCGCCGATCCTTTACGCTATTCCGGTCCAGTTGCTGGCCTATCATGTTGCCGTGCTCAAGGGCACCGATGTGGACCAGCCGCGCAACCTCGCCAAGTCGGTGACGGTAGAATGAGTGTCGTCGAACGCGGCCTGTTGCCGTTTAAAGTGAGCATCTGTGGCGTTGCCGAGCTGGAGCAGTTTGCTGGCGACGTGACGCATATCCTCGGCATCCTCGATCCCGGCACGCCGCAGCCTGACGGCTATGTGCATCATCCCAAAGCCCTGCGCGACGAATTCCGCTTCTACGATATCGTCACCGAGCAGGATGGCCGCAGCATGCCGACGGAGCATGACGTTGCCGCCATCCTGAAAGTGGGCGAGAAGCTGGCGGTCCAGCCGGTGCGGCATCTGCTGGTGCATTGCTATGCCGGCGTGTCGCGCTCGACCGCCTCGGCCGTCACCCTGATGGCCCAGCGCAACCCTGCCCGCGCCGCCGATATCTTTGCCGCCCTGGGCGATATCCGGCCCAAGGCCTGGCCCAATTCGGTGATGATCGCCCATGCCGACCGCCTGCTGAACCTGGGCGGCACGCTTGTCGAAGCGCTCCGGCTGCACCACATTGCCGTAGCCCACCGGCACCCCGAGGTCCGGACCTTGATCTCCAGCGTCGGTCGTGGGCATGAATTGCCTGCGGAATATGCTGCGGAAGGATCCGACCCGAATGAGCCCGTATGATTTCGACCTCTTTGTAATCGGCGGCGGTTCGGGCGGCGTGCGCGCCGGCCGCATTTCCGGCGGTTACGGCGCCCGGGTCGGCGTGGCCGAGGAATACCGCTATGGCGGCACCTGCGTGATCCGCGGCTGCGTGCCGAAAAAGCTGCTGGTCTACGGCTCGGAATATGCCCATGCCTTTGAGGAGGCCGCCGGCTTTGGCTGGACGCTGGGCGAGCCCAGCTTCGACTGGGCGAAGATGATTGCCGCCAAGGATATCGAGATCGGCCGCCTGGAAAAGATCTATCGCGGCCTGTTCGAGAATGCCGGCGCCAAGACCTTCGATGGCCGCGCCACGCTGAAAGACGCGCATACCGTCCTGATCGGCGATAAGACCGTGACGGCGGATAAAATCCTGATCGCCAGCGGCGGCCATCCGGTCAAGCCGGCCATCCCCGGCGCCGAGCTGATGCTTACCTCGAACGAGGTGTTCCATCTCAAGGACCAGCCCAAGCGCATCGCCATTCTCGGTGGCGGCTATATCGCGCTGGAATTCGCCGGCATCTTCAACGGCTTTGGTTCCAAGGTGACCGTGCTGTATCGCGGCGAGCAGATCCTGCGCGGCTTCGATGACGATATCCGCAACCATCTGGCCGGCGAGCTGGTCAAGACCGGCATCGACCTGAAGCTGAAGACCGATGTGACCAAGATCGAGAAACAGGGCGCGGCGCTGCTGCTGCATCTGACCGATGGTTCGACCCTGGAGGTCGATGCGGTGATGGCGGCGACCGGCCGCAAGCCCAATACCGACGGGCTGGGCCTGGAGGCGATCGGTGTCAAAACCGATGCCGCCGGTGCGGTGGTGGTGGATGCATATTCGCGCACCAGCGTGGAGAACATCTATGCGGTGGGCGATGTGACCAACCGCATCAATCTCACACCCGTTGCGATCCGCGAAGGCCATTGCTTCGCCGATACCGTGTTCGGCAACAAGCCGCGCTCGCCTGACCATGCCGATGTGCCGGCGGCCGTGTTCAGCCAGCCGCCGGTCGGTACCGTGGGTCTGAGCGAAGCCGATGCGCGCAAGCAATATGGCGAGGTCGATATCTACCGCACCAGTTTCAAGCCGCTGCGCGCCACCGTGTCGGGCGGGCAGGAGCGCGTGATGATGAAGCTGGTGGTGGATGCCAGGACCGACCGCGTGGTCGGTGCCCATATGGTCGGCGCCGAGGCCGGCGAGATCCTGCAGGGCATCGCCATCGCCATCAAGGCCGGCGCGAAGAAGGCCGATTTCGATGCCACGGTGGGCATCCATCCCACCGCGGCGGAGGAATTCGTCACGATGCGCGAGAAGGTGAAGCCCTGATGCAGGTGCGCGCCGATGCAGGGATCACGCTGATCCTCGGCGGCGCGCGCTCGGGCAAGTCGCGGCTGGCGGAACAGCTGGCCGAAAGGCGTAACGGTCGGCTGGTCTATATCGCCACGGCGGAAGCCTGGGACGATGAGATGAAGACGCGCATCGCCGAGCATAAGGCGCGCCGCAGCGATCGCTGGCACAGTCTCGAGGCACCGATCGCGGTGGCCGAAGTGCTGCAGGCCCTGCCGTCGGAGACCGGGGCGGTGCTGGTCGACTGCCTGACGCTGTGGCTGTCGAATCTCATGCATGCCGGCCGCGACCTTGGTGCCGAGACCGCCGGCCTGCTGACGGCGCTGCACAGCGTCAAATTCCCCGTCCTGCTGGTGTCGAATGAAGTGGGGCTTGGCATCGTGCCTGACAACAAGCTCGCGCGCGATTTCCGCGATGCCCAGGGCCGGCTCAACCAGGCGGTGGCGGCGGCGGCCGATCATGCGATTTTCATGGCTGCCGGCCTGCCGCTTGTGCTGAAGTAAGCGCCGCATGAAGCAAGCACGCAGCCTGATGTTCCAGGGCACCGGCTCCGATGTCGGCAAGTCGGTGCTGTGTGCCGGCGTGATCCGTGCGCTGGTGCGGCGCGGTCATCGCGTGCTGCCGTTCAAGCCGCAGAACATGTCGAACAATGCCGCCGTCACTGCCGATGGCGGCGAGATCGGCCGCGCCCAGGCCCTGCAGGCGCGCGCCGCCAATGTGCCAACCAGCGTGCATATGAATCCCGTGCTGCTGAAGCCGCAGGGCGACCGCACCAGCCAGATCGTGGTGCAGGGCAAAATCTATGCGCAATCGGATGCGCGCGGCTATCTGGCGAAGAAGGCCGAGCTGTGGCCCTTCGTGGCCGAAAGTTTCGCCAGGCTGAAAGCCGATGCGGATTTCGTCATCGTCGAGGGCGCGGGCTCGCCGGCCGAGGTCAACCTGCGTGCCAACGACATCGCCAATATGGGCTTTGCCACCCGCGCCGATGTGCCGGTGGTGCTGGTGGGCGATATCGACCGCGGCGGCGTGATCGCATCCCTGGTCGGCACGGCGGCCCTGCTGGAGCCGGAAGAGATGGCGATGGTGGCCGGCTATGTCATCAACAAGTTTCGCGGCGATGCGTCGCTGTTCGACGATGGCCTGAAGATCATCACGCAGCGCACCGGCTGGCGCAGCTTCGGCGTGCTGCCGCATCTGCCCGAGGTGGCGCGCCTGCCGGCGGAGGATGCGCTCGGGCTGGACAAGCCCAACAGCAGCAGTGGCGAGATCGTCATCGCCATTCCGCGTCTCAGTCATATCGCCAATTTCGACGATTTCGATCCGCTGCGGCAGGATGCCAGCGTGCGGCTGGTCTTCGTCAATCCGGGCCAGCCGCTGCCGGCCGATGCAGCCCTGGTGATCCTGCCGGGCTCGAAAGCCACCATCGCCGATCTGAAATTCTTCCGCGCGCAGGGCTGGGATGTCGATCTGGCCGCGCATCTGCGCCGCGGCGGCCGCGTGCTCGGCATCTGCGGCGGCTACCAGATGCTGGGGCGCAGCATCAGCGATCCCAACGGCATCGAGGGCCCGGCCGAAGCGGTCGAGGGGCTTGGCCTGCTGGCGGTGGATACCGTGCTGACCAAGGCCAAGACGCTGACCCAGGTGCAGGGCTTCGAGCGCTTCACCGGCGAGCTGGTGCAGGGTTACGAAATGCATGTCGGCAGCACCGCCGGCGTCGATGCGGCGCGGCCCTTCCTGCGCTTGCAGAGCCGCCATGATGGCGCGGTGTCGGCCGACGGTCGCGTGGCCGGCTGCTATCTGCACGGCCTGTTCAGCGCCGATGCCTTCCGGGCGGCTTTCCTATCGAACCTGAGCGGCCGCGATATCGCGGCCGGCAGTTACGAGGCCGGGGTGGACAGTGCTCTGGATGCCCTGGCCGCTGGCATTGAGCGGCATCTCGATGTCGATGCCCTGATCAAGGCAGCACGATAAGCGCGCCGGCGAGCGCCGCGCCGAACAGCAGCAGCCCGGCGATGGCGTAGAGCTTCAGCGCGCGGCGGATATCGCCGGCCGTCGCTTCAGCGCGGCCGTTCCCCATCCAGTGATCCTCGACCCAGCCTTCGGCATAACGGCGCGGTCCGGCGAGTTTGAGGCCCAGTGCGCCGGCCATGGCGGCCTCGGGCCAGCCGGCATTGGGCGAGCGATGCTTGCCGGCATCGCGTTCGACGGCGGCGAAGGCGGCATTGGCCGAAGCCCCCGGCAGGACTGCTGCAGCCAGCACCAGCAGCAGGGCCGACAGGCGCGAGGCCGGCAGGTTGACCAGATCATCCAGCCGCGCCGCCGCCCAGCCGTAATCGCGGTAACGCTCGCTCTTGTGGCCGATCATGCTGTCGGCGGTGTTGATCGCCTTGTAGAGCGCGATGCCGGGCAGGCCACCAACGGCGAGCCAGAAGGCCGGCGCCACCACGCCATCGGAAAAATTCTCGGCCAGGCTTTCGATGGCGGCGCGGCAGATGCCGGGCTCGTCCAGGCTTTCAGGGTCGCGGCCGACGATCATGGAGACCGCCGCACGGCCACCATCCAGGCCACCCTGTTCCAGACCGCGCGCCACGGCGATGACGTGATCCCACAGGCTGCGCTGCGCCAGCAGGCTGGCGGCCAGCACGGCCTCCACGATCCAGCCGTCGGCAGGCAGCAAGAGACCGATCCAGTGGCGGATCAGGCTGGCGGCATACCAGACCGCAACCAGCAGCACGACAAGACCGATGATGCCGCCGAGCCGGCGCTGCCAGCCGCGCCAGGCCGGCCGGTTGAGATGCTGCTCCAGCACGCCGATCAGCGCGCCGATCCATACCACGGGATGGCGGATGGCGCGGAACAAGGGTTGCGGCCAGCCGAGCGCGGCCTCCACGCCAAGCGCGACAACAAGGAGCCAGAGGTTGATCGCAGCCGGGTACACCGTAAGATCGCCACCGATGAAACAGGATTCCACCATGGCGGCGGCAGCGCCGGTTCGTCAACCAGTGCAGACGGTTGCGCATGGCGGCGACCTCAGCGGCCTGCGTGATGCCTATGCCGGCAGCTGGCTCGATCTCAGCACCGGCATCAACCCGGCGGCCTATCCGATGCCGCCGCTGTCTGCCGAGGCCTGGACCCGCCTGCCGGGCGCCGAAGCTCTGGTGACGCTGCTGCAGGCCGCGCGGCAGGCCTATGGTGCGCCCGCCGAGGCCGGCATCGTGGCCGTGCCGGGCACCCAGGCGGCAATCCAGCTGCTGCCGCGCCTGTCAGCCCGATCTGCTTCTGGGGCGCGCGTCACCATCCTGGGGCCGACCTATGCCGAGCATGCCCATGTCTGGCGCGCTGCCGGCCACGATGTCACCGAACTCGACAGCCTGCCGGGCAACCTGAACGGCATCGACGTGCTGCTGGCGGTCAATCCCAACAATCCCGATGGCCGCACGCTGGGCCTGCCGCTGCTGCGGCGCTGGCATGCCGAGCTGAGCGCGCGCGGCGGCTGGCTGGTTCTGGACGAGGCCTTTGCCGATGTGGTGCCCGAGGCATCGCTGGGCATGGATGCCGGCAAACCCGGCCTGGTGATCCTGCGCAGCTTCGGCAAGTTTTTCGGTCTCGCCGGCCTGCGGCTGGGTTTCGTGCTCGGGCCGCCGGCGTTGACCGATGCGATCGGTGCAGCCCTGGGCCCCTGGGCGGTGAGTGGCCCGGCACTGGAGATCGGTACGGCAGCGCTCAGAGACAGTGCGTGGCAGGCCGCGATGCGCGACGAGCTGCGGGCGCGCAGCCGGCGGTTCGATCAGGCGATGCGCGACCGTGGCATCCATGTGCTGGGTGGCACGCCGCTGTTCCGGCTGGCCAAGATCAGCGCTGCGGCCGGTTTCGCGCTGGCCCTGCGCGGACAGGGAATCCATACGCGGATTTTCGAGGCGCAGCCGCACTGGATGCGCTTCGGCCTGCCGGCCGATGAAGCAGAATTCTGGCGCCGCCTCGATCTGGTGCTGAAGGGCTTCAACCTCTAGCTGTCAGCGTGCGCTTGTAGAGCAGGCTGGCGGCAATGACAAAGACGCTGACCAGCGCAATCAGCAGCGTGGAAATCGCATTGATCTCGGGCGAGACACCGAGCCGCACCGCGCTGTAGACCCGCACCGGCAGGGTAGTGGCGCCGGGGCCGTTGACGAAAGACGCCAGCACCACGTCATCCAGCGACAGGGTGAAGGCCAGCAGCCAGCCCGAGACCAGCGCGGGCAGCAGCGCCGGCACGGTGACCAGCAGGAAGGCCTGCACCGGCCCGGCGCCAAGGTCGCGCGCGGCGGCTTCGAGATCGGGGTCGATGCTGACCAGCTTGGCCTGCACGATCACCAGCACGAAGGCGGCGCCGAAGGTGGCATGGGCGATCATCACCGTGGTCAGTCCACGTTCGATATCCAGCGACACGAACAGCAGCAGCGTGGCCACGCCGAGGATCACCTCGGGCAGCACCATCGGCGCCAGCATCAGGCCGGCAAACACCTGCCGGCCGGGAAAGCGGCCCAGCCGGGTGAGCGCCAGCGCGCCGAGCGTGCCGAGCAGTGTTGCCAGTGTGGCGGCGGCAGCGCCGATCTGCAGCGAATGCAGGGCGGCCTCCAGATAGGCCGGGCTGGAAAACAGCACGCCATACCAGTGCAGCGAAAAGCCGCCCCAGACCGTGACCAGTTTCGAAGCGTTGAACGAGAACACCACCACCAGCAGGATCGGCAGGTAGAGGAAGGCGAGACCCAAGGCCAGCGCAGCGAGATTGAGGCGGCTCAGCCCACTCATTCTTGGCGTGTTCATCGGCTTGCCTTGCCGAGTTCAAGCCGCTGCAGCGCCATCGCCGGCAGCAACAGCAGCAGCGTGAGCAGCACGGCCAGCGCGCTGGCCATCGGCCAGTCGCGGTTGGAGAAGAATTCGGTCCACAGCGTCTGGCCCAGCATCACGGTGGCCGAACCGCCGAGCAGGTCGGGGATGACGAATTCGCCCGCCATCGGGATGAACACCATCAGTCCGGCCGCAAGAATGCCGGGCCGTGCCAGCGGGATGGTGACCAGCCAGAAGGCCTGCAGCGGCGTGGCGCCGAGATCGATCGCGGCCTCGGTGAGCTTCGGCGACTGGCCGGCCAGGCTGGCATAGATCGGCAGGATGGCAAACGGCAGGTAGCTGTAGGTCATGCCGAGCACCACGCCGAAGCCGGTATTCACCAGCACCAGCGGCGCATCGATCACGCCGAGGCCGAGCAGGGCGGCATTGATCAGGCCTTCAGGCTTGAGCAATGCGATCCAGGCATAGACGCGGATCAGGAACGAGGTCCAGAACGGCAGGATGATGAGGGTGAGCAGCACAGGCTGCCAGGCTTTCGGCGCCTGAGTCACCGCACGCGCAATGGCAAGGCCGAGCACCAGGCAGCACAGCGTCGCCAGTCCGGCGAACAGCAGGCTGTTGCCCAGCGCGCGGGCATAGAGGCCGTCTTCCATCAGCAGGGCATAGTTGCCGGTCTGCGCCAGCAATGCGCCATTGTCGAACAGCGGGGTGAAGGGTGGCTGGGCCAGCAGCGGTTCGGCGAAGCTGATCTTGAGGATCAGCAGCAGCGGCACCACGACGAATACCGCCGTCCACAGCAGCGGCAGGGAGAGCAGGCAGATGCGCCTCGCCGTCATGCCGGTTCAGCCTTCAGCGGCACCAGTGCATCCGCATCCCAGGTGAGCCAGACTTGCTGGTCGAGTTCCAGCAGCGGTTCATGCAGGGCATTGAGCTGCGAGGCTTTCAGGATCTGGCCATCATCCAGCCGCACGGCAATGCCGGTCATGTCGCCGATATAGTCGATATCGGTGATGATGCCGCAGGCAGTATTGGGGGCGGGCGGCAGCGGGTCGCGCGAAATCTCGATCTGCTCCAGGCGCAGCGCCAGTTCCTGCCTGCCGTTGCGGGTCGGGCGGTCGGCATCGGCGCTGTAATGCAGCAGCAGGGTGCCGCTGCGTGCCGCCACCAGGCCGCCGCTGCCGCTTTCGACGGCGGCGTTGAACAGGTTGGTGTCGCACATCAGGTTGGCGACGAAACGGTCGACGGGCCGGTCGTAGATGCGGCGCGGCGCATCGATCTGTCGGAAGCGGCCATGCTGCATCACGGCGATGCGGTCGGCCAGCGCCATCGCCTCGTCGTTGTCATGGGTGACGAAGACGAAGGTGATGCCGGTCTGGCGGTTCAGCTTGCGCAATTCGGCCTGGGTCTGTTGGCGCAGCCGCTTGTCGAGTGCGCCGAGCGGTTCGTCCAGCAGCAGCATGCGGGGACGTTTCACCAGGGCACGCGCCAGGGCGACGCGCTGCTGCTGTCCACCTGACAGCTGGTGCGGCTTGCGCGTGGCGAAGGCGGTGATCTCCAGCATCGCCATCGCCTCGCCGGTACGGGTGGCGATCTCTGCCGCCGCCAGCCCTTCGCGGCGCAGGCCAAAGGCGATGTTGTCGCGCACGCTCAAATGCGGGAACAGCGCGTAGGACTGGAACATCATGTTGACCGGCCGCTGATGCGCCGGCAGGGCGGTGATGTCGCGGCCATCGAGCAGGATCTTGCCGCTGTCCGGCGCTTCCAGCCCGGCGATCATGCGCAGCAGCGTGGACTTGCCGCAGCCCGAGGGGCCGAGCAGCACCAGGGACTCGCCCTCGTCGACGCTGAGGTCGAGCGAGTCTACTGCGGGCTCGGCGCCGTAGGATTTGCTGACGCCGGCAAGCTGAAGCAATGGCACGATCTAGTTGCCGCCCTTGATGCGGGTCCAGGCGCGGGTCAGCAGGCGCTGTTCGGCCTGGTTGGACGGGATCACGGTATAGAGGCTCTTGATCGTCTCGGCACCGGGGAACACATCCTTGTCGGCCATGGCCTCTTTCGAGACCAGCGCCAGCGAGTCCGGCACCGCATTGGGATACTGCACGTTGTTGGTGATCTTGGCGATCACCTTGGGCTGCAGGATGTAGTTGATGAAGACATGGGCGTTGTCGGGGTTCGGCGCATCGGCCGGAATGGTCATCACATCGAACCACTGCTGGGCGCCTTCCTTCGGCAGCAGATACTGCACGCGCACGCCTTTCTTCGCTTCCTCGGCGCGGGTGCGGGCCTGCAGGATATCGCCCGAGAAGCCATAGGCCAGGCAGGCATCGCCATTGGCGAGATCGTTGATGTATTGCGAGGAGTGGAACTTGCGAATGAAGGGGCGCACCTTCATCAGCACGGCCTCGGCCTTGGCAATGCTGGCGGCATCCTTGGCGTTGGGATCGAGGCCGAGATATTTCAGCGCCGCCGGGATGATTTCATCCGGCGCATCCAGCATGACGATGCCGCAATCGGCGAATTTCGCCGCCAGCTCGGGGTCGAACAGCATCTTCAGCGAATAGGCCGGCGGGTTGGCCATGCGCTGCCTGATCTTGTCGGGGTTTAGTCCGATGCCGCTGGTGCCCCAGAGGTAGATCGCGGCATGCTGGTTGTTCGGATCGTATTTCGCCAGCCGCTCCATCAGCGCCGGGTCGAGCCTGGCGAAATTCGGCAGCTTGGCCTTGTCGAGCGGCTTCAGCAATTTGGCCTGCACCTGGCGCGCCATGTAGTATTGCGTCGGCACCACCACGTCATAGCCGCTCTTGCCGGCCAGCAGCTTGGCTTCCAGCGTGTCGTTGGAATCGTAGACGTCGTAGCGCACCTTGATGCCGGTCTCGGCCTCGAAATCCTTCAGCACCTGCGGGTCGATATAGTCCGACCAGTTGTAGACGTTGACCACCTTGGGCTGGGCCTGGGCCGGCGCCCCGAGGGTGAGGCTGGCGAGCAGGGCGGTGGCGAGCAGGGGGAGGCGGGTCAGGCGCATGCGAGTCTCCAGTGGGTTGCCGGATTATGACAACCCGGCTTTTGCCGGGCAACGCCGTCGATGCGGTGCTCCACAGCTGTGGATTGTCATTAAAGATTCACGGCTGTCTCCGACTTATCCCCAGCTTGTCATCCCCTCGTCATCGAATCGCGATGAAATCGGGAATCGGTGAATCGGCCCCAAGATGCGGCGGGCCGGTCCAGGGAGAGGGGCTGGAGAGACAATGGGCATGCGTATTCTGATCGTTTCCGATGCATGGCACCCGCAGGTGAACGGCGTGGTGCGGACCCTGACCAAGACCCGGGAGGTGCTGGAAAAGCGCGGCCATGTGGTCGAGGTGGTCGGGCCTGGCGAGTTTCGCCGCATCCCGTGCCCCACCTATCCCGAAATCGAGCTGGCGATCCTGCCCTACCGCAAGCTGGTGCGACTGATCGAGAGCTTCGCCCCCGATGCGATCCACATCGCCACCGAGGGGCCGCTCGGCATGGCGGCGCGCAAATACTGCAAGCGCAACGACCTGATCTTCACCACGGCCTATCACACCAAATTCCCCGAATATGTGCATGAGCGCAGCGGCCTGCCGCTGAGTTGGAGCTACGCCTTCATGCGCTGGTTCCACAATGGCGGCGCCGGCGTGATGGTGGCGACCGACAGCCTGGCGAAAAGCCTGACCGAGCATGGCTTCAAGAACCTGCGCACCTGGTCGCGCGGCGTCGATGTGGAGCGTTTCAAGCCGCGGCCGAAGGATATTCTCGACCTGCCGCGCCCGATCTATCTCTATGCCGGCCGCGTCGTGGTCGACAAGAATATCGAGGCCTTCCTCAAGCTCAAACTGGATGGCACCAAGCTGGTGGTCGGCATCGGCCCCGACCTGGAAGGCTATCGCGCCAAGTATCCTGAAGCGGTGTTTGCCGGCTATCTCGAGAACGGCCATCTCGCCAGCTATTTCTCGGCGGCCGATGTGTTCGTTTTCCCCAGCCTGACCGACACCTTCGGCCTGGTGCTGCTGGAGGCACTGGCGTCCGGCGTGCCGGTCGCGGCCTATCCGGTGACCGGCCCGATCGACATTGTCGGCCCGCATCCCGAAGTCGGCCATCTGGATGAGGATCTTGCGGTTGCCATCCGCGGGGCTTTGGGCAAATCGGCCGAAGCCTGCCGCGACCTGGCGCTGCAGTATTCCTGGGAGGCCTGCACCGACCAGTTCCTGCGCAACCTGGCGCCGCTGCGCCAGCCGCTGGCACAAGGCGCGACGGCACCGAAGGCGGCCTGATTGGTTCAGTGGTCCTGCGTCTTGCGGGGGGCGGCGTCCCCCCGCTAGGGTTTGCAACTCATATATGAGTTGGAGGAAACCCGAATGGGCGCCGAGATCGTACAGACCACCGCCATGCCGCCGGCCATCCAGCAGGTGCTGGACAGCAGCTACACCGTGCACAAGCTGTGGGAAGCCAAGGACAAGGCGGCGCTGCTGAAAGAGATCGGCCCGCGCGTGCGCGGCATGGCCACCTCGGGCGCTGCGGGTGCCAAGCGCGACCTGATCGAGGCCCTGCCCAAGCTGGAGATCATTTCCAGCTTCGGCGTCGGCTATGACTCCATCGACATCGCCTGCGCCCAGGAGCGCAAGGTGACCGTCACCAACACGCCCGATGTGCTGACCGAATGCGTCGCCGATACGGCGATGGGGCTGACGCTGGGCATGCTGCGCCGCCTGCCGCAGGCGCATCAGTTCGTGCGCGAGGGCCGTTGGCCGAAGGACAAGTTCCCGCTGACCGACAAGCTGGGCGGCAAGATCATGGGCATCGTCGGCGCCGGCCGCATCGGCCAGGCGATTGCCAAGCGCGCCGAGGCCTTTGGCATGGAGATCCGCTATTTCGGCCCGCGCAAGAAAGCCGATCTGGCCTGGCGCTATTACGACAATCTCGCCGCCATGGCGAAGGATGTCGATATCCTGATGATCTCCTGCCCGGGCGGCAAGGAAACCCATCAGATCGTCAATGCCGAGGTCATCGCAGCGCTGGGCCCGAAGGGCTATCTGGTCAATATCGCGCGCGGCAGCGTGGTGGTGGAAGCCGCACTGGTGCAGGCGCTGGTCGAGGGCAAGATCGCCGGTGCCGGCCTCGATGTCTTCGAGAACGAGCCGACTGTGCCGGAAGCATTGTGGAAGCTGGACAACGTCGCGCTGGCGCCGCATGTCGGTTCCGGCACGCATGAAACGCGGCAGGCGATGGGCGACCTGATGCTGAAGAATCTGGAAGCCTGGTTCGCCGGCAAGCCGGTGCTGACCAAGGTGGTGTGAGGCGGCGGAGGAATCAGCTTTCGCTGTCGGGCTTGCCCAGGGCCATCAGCCGGTTTTTGTTGCCGAGCATGATCTTGTGCAGCATTTCCATCGCCATCATTTTCATGTTCTGGTCGATGAAGCGGCGCTGTTCGTCCATCTGCGCCTGCACGGCTGAATTACCATAGGACTGGGTGGTGGCCAGCGCCGAGGCCTGGCCATCCAGCGGCACGGTGTCGAGACCGACCGCCTTGCTGTCCAGCTTGGTGTTGAAGAAGGCATAGATCTCGCCCAGCGAGCGCGGCTTGCCATCGGGGGTGTAGAACACGCCCTGATTGGTCGCGGCGGCATCGGGCAGCAGGGCGGCGGCGCTCTGCGCCGGATTGTCCTTCAGGCCGGTGAGGAATTTGGTGGCGCCGGTGGCCCCGAGGAAATGGCCGAGATAGAGATCGACCTTCTTCACATCGACGCCGAATTCGCGCGACAGGATTTGCTGGTTGCTGCGGGCATATTCAGCAGCCATGGCCGAGGCAATGCGCGGATCGTCGCGCAGGGAGAGAATATCGCGGCGGGTTTCGGCGTCGCTGACGCGCGGCTTGCCGTCGCTGCCGGTGCCGATCTTCTGCGCTTGCTCGGCTAGGCCATGCTTGGCGCCATGATCGCGCACGGTTTCCAGCCAGGTGCTTTCGATGAACTGGAACAGGCCGCGTGCCGAGCTGGTCTTGGCCTGGGCATCGGCCTTGAAGCCGCTTTCCTGCCCGGCCTGGGCGACCAGATAGGCGAAATCGACGCCGGTGCGGCTGCTGGCCTGCTTCAGCGTGCTGAGCAGTTCGTAGCTGACCTGATGGCCGCCGACGCGATAGCTGTCAGCTTTAGCGGAAGGCGGCGGGAACGGCGTGACGGGGGCCATGCAGCGGAATACCTGATGTGAGCCGAAATATCCTTTAACCGACCCGGGGGAAAGATTCAGTTAACATCGGCGGCTTATGGTATCCCCTTGTTTCGGCAGAACTTTGCGGGCAAACAGACGGTATGGGCGAGGGCTGGGCGGGACTGATGACGCAGCTGGACTGGTCGAAAGACGGTCCCTGGCTGGCTTTTCTGCTGCTGCTGGCCGGCGGAATCGGCCTGCCGGCCGGTTTCTACGCGCTGTTCGACCGCTGGGCGGCCTCGCGACTGCGCATCGATACCATCGCGCTCGCCACCCGCTATGGCGGTTACATGAATTCCTGGGCGGTGTTCGGCCGCCATGCCAGCGAGTATCGCGACCTGCGGCCGCTGTTCCCTGAGGCCCAGGCCGCCGAGCTGGCGCGCTTCCATGACGGCACCGCCTGTATCGCCGCGCGCTTCCGCACCCATGAGGCCGCCGCGGCGGCAGCCGAGCAGCGCTTCGGCAGTTTTGCCGCAGCGGGCGTGGAATATGCCGATGCTGGCATCTCGTTCCAGACTGCCGGTGCGAATGAAAAGAGCCGTGGCTATGCGCGCGGCCAGTGGCTGGTGATCGGCGATACGCTGTTTGCCTTCTATGGCGCCGACAGCACAGCACTGGCCCGGCGCCGCCATGCCATCCCGGCCCTGCGGGCGCGGCGCTTTCCCGGTCCGCTGCGCCTGCTGCACAGCCGCGGCGGCCATGCGCTGATCGTGCTGCTCTGGCTCGGCCTGCTGCTGTTTGCCGCCGGCCGCTGCATTGAACTGACGGCGCAGCAGCCGGGCGAGGGTACGCCGGTATCGATGGCGGAACTGCGGGCGCGCCTGAACGGCCTGAATGCCGGCGGTCAGCGCGTGGCCACCATCCTGCGGCCGGGCGGCATGACCATCGCCGGCCGCGGCGACGACCTGCGCCACCGCGATCTTGGCCTGCTGGCCGGCCGCGACTGGCTCACCGGTTTCGATCTGGTGTTCGACCGCGACCGCAACACGGTGAAGGCCCTGCCGCTGGTCGGCCGCAGCGGCGAGGCCGAACGGCTGGGGGCCGCGCCGCCGCCGCCGAAACGCTGGCGCAACAACACGCTGCTGATCGAAGCCGACGACGCGCTGCTGCTGGCCGTGCGCAGTGCCGTAACGGAAGCCGGCTGGACCTGGCAGCCGGTGCTGCTGCCGGTGTTGTCGCTGTCATGGTTCGAGCAGGCTTGGCGCAGTTTCCGCGACTGACCTATACTCTCCGCCACAGTATGCGGAGGAAACCATGCGCAAAGGCTACAAGGCCATGCTCGACGAGGCCATGCAGGCCATCGTCACGCTGACGCCGGAACAGGCGGCTGAAGAGTATAATAAACCGGATGTCGTGCTCGTCGATATCCGCGATCCGCGCGAACTGGAACGCGACGGCATGATCCCCGGCGCCTTCCATGCCACGCGCGGCATGCTGGAATTCTGGATCGACCCGGAAAGTCCCTATCACAAGCCGGTGTTTGCCGAGGACAAGCGGTTCATCTTCTTCTGTGCCGGCGGTTTGCGTTCCGCACTCGCCACCAAGACGGCGCTGGATATGGGGCTGGACCGGATTGCCCATATTGAAGGCGGCTTCAGCGCCTGGAAGAAGGCCGGCCTGCCGGTGGCGGAGTGGAAGCCGAAGGACAAAAAATGAGCGGGCCTCTCAGTGGTTTGAAAGTCATCGAGATGCCGGCCATCGGGCCGGTGCCGTTCTGCGGCATGCTGCTGGCCGATCTGGGGGCCGATGTGCTGCGCATCGATCGCGAAGGCGATGTCGATCTCGGTCTGCCGATCGAGCCGAAATATGAATTGCTCGGTCGCGGCAAGCGCTCGCTGGCGCTCGATCTGAAAAATCCGCAAGCCATCGCGCTGGTGCTCGACCTGATCGCGAAAGCCGATGTGCTGATCGAAGGCTTCCGCCCCGGCGTGATGGAGCGTCTCGGCCTCGGCCCCGATGTGGCGCAGGCGAAGAATCCGAAACTCGTCTATGGCCGCATGACCGGCTGGGGCCAGGATGGCCCGATGGCAATGGCGGCGGGCCATGACATCAATTACATCGCGCTGACCGGCGCATTGCATGCGATGGGTCACAAGGATGGCCGCCCGGTGCCGCCGCTCAATCTGGTCGGCGATTTCGGCGGCGGCTCGCTCTATCTCGCCATGGGCGTGCTCGCCGCGCTGTTCGAGCGCCAGCAGTCCGGCAAGGGGCAGGTGATCGATGCCGCCATGGTGGATGGCGCTGCCTCGCTGATGACCATGTTCTATGGCATGAAGGGCGCCGGCCTGTGGAGCGATACGCGCGGCGCCAACATGCTGGATTCTGGCGCGCCGTGGTACGACACCTACGAATGTGCCGATGGCGGTTTCGTTGCCATCGGGTCCATTGAAGGCAAGTTCTACGCCGAGCTGATCGAAAAACTTGGCCTCGATACCGCCACGCTGCCGAAACAGCATGACCGCAAACGCTGGCCGTCCCTGCGGGCCGCCATTGCCGCCAGCTTCAAGACCAGAACGCGCCAGGAATGGTGCGCCATCATGGAGGGCAGCGATATCTGCTTCGCACCGGTGCTCGGGCTCGATGAGGCGCCAGGCCACGGCCATATGGCGGCGCGCGAAACCTTCGTCGCACCCGATGGCGTCACCCAGCCGGCGCCGGCGCCGCGCTTTTCACGCACGCCCGGCGCCATCCGCCGCAAGCCGCCGGCGCGCGGCGAGGGCGGCGAAGCGGCGGTGACGGAGTGGGGCGTGACCAAAAAGGCGACGGCAGCCGAGTAGTCCTGCGCGCTTTCTGGGCATTCCTGTACGAAGCGTAGAGAAAATCCCATATCTGCCGGTTGCGGCATGCGCCTTGCATTTTCTAAGCTCTGAATTCCAGCAAGGAGTATGAGCATGGCCGAGGCGCGTAATATCCGGATCAATCAGGATCGTCTGTGGGACAGCCTGATGGAGATGGCCAAGATCGGCGCCACGCCCAAGGGCGGCTGCGCGCGCCTGGCGCTCACCGACCTGGACAAGCAGGGCCGCGATCTGTTTGTGCAATGGTGCAAGGATGCCGGCTGCACGATCAGCATCGACCGCATGGGCAACATCTTCGCCCGCCGTCCGGGCAAGAATAACGACCTGCCGCCGGTGGTGACCGGCAGCCATCTCGACACGCAGCCGACCGGTGGAAA
This sequence comes from Ferrovibrio terrae, assembly GCF_943371255.1. Taxonomy (GTDB): domain Bacteria; phylum Pseudomonadota; class Alphaproteobacteria; order Ferrovibrionales; family Ferrovibrionaceae; genus Ferrovibrio; species Ferrovibrio terrae_B. Next base: position 28,301 of record NZ_CALRUC010000046.1, read on the forward strand.
GTTCGACGGCGTCTATGGTGTGCTGGCCGGGCTGGAAGTGATCCGCACCCTCAACGACCACAAGTTCGAGACCGAGGCCCCGGTGGAAGTCTCGGTCTGGACCAACGAGGAAGGCTCGCGTTTCGCTCCGGCCATGGTGGCATCCGGCGTGTTTGCCGGCGTCTTCACGGAAGACTATGGCCTCAGCCGTGCCGACATGGATGGCAAGACCATCGGCGACGAGCTGAAGCGCATCGGCTATTTCGGCGACCAGCCGGTGGGCGGCCGCAAGTTCAAGGCATTTTTCGAAGCGCATATCGAGCAAGGGCCGATCCTGGAAGCCGAAGCCAAGACCATCGGCGTCGTGCAGGGCATCCAGGGCATCCGCTGGTTCGAGGTCACCATCACCGGCGCGGAAAGCCATGCCGGCACCACGCCGATGAATCGCCGCAAGGATGCCATGCTGGGCTGTGCGCGTGTCGTGGAGCGCGTGCACCAGATCGCGCTGGATCATGCACCGGCGGTGACCACCGTGGGTCTGGTCAAGGTGATGCCGAATTCGCGCAACACCATTCCGGGCAACGTGTTCTTCAGCGTCGACCTGCGCCATCCCTTCGATGACCAGCTCGCCATCATGACCGAGGAATTGCATGCCGCCTGCGCCGAGATCTGCGGCGCGCTCGGGCTGCAACATGAATGCAAGGAAATCTGGCATTCGCCAGCGACCCATTACGACAAGGACTGCGTCGCTGCCGTGCGCAAGGCGGCGGAAGAGTCCGGCTATGCCTGGCGCGACATCACCTCGGGCGCGGGCCATGATGCCGGCTATATCAGCCGCGTGGCGCCCACCGGCATGGTCTTCGTGCCCTGCGCCGATGGCATCAGCCATAACGAGGTGGAAGATGCCAAGCCGGGTGACCTGGCTGCAGGTTGCAACGTGCTGCTGCGGGCGATGCTGGAACACGCCGCCTGATGGCGCTATGACTCTCCCCGGACATCACTCAAGCGTCTAGGGAGTTCAAGCATGGATTTCGGCATCAAGGGCCGCAACGCACTGGTTTGCGCGGCAAGCAAGGGGCTTGGTTACGGCAGTGCGCTGGCGCTGGCGAAAGAGGGCGTGCATGTCACCATCACGGCGCGCGGCGCCGAGACGCTGGAAGCCGCCGCGAAAAAAATTCGTGAAGCCGCGCCGGGCGTGAACGTGAAGACTGTGGCCGGCGATATCACCACCGCGGAAGGCCGTGAGCAGGCCCTGGCTGCGGCGGGCGAGATCGACATTCTGGTGAACAATGCCGGTGGTCCGCCGCCGGGCGATTTCCGCGATTGGGACCGCGAGCATTGGATCAAGGCGCTGGATGCCAACATGATCACGCCGATCCTGCTGGTCAAGGCGGTGGTCGACAAGATGGCGGCACGCAAGTTCGGCCGCATCGTCAACATCACCTCCAGTTCGGTGAAGGCGCCGATCCCGGTGCTCGGCCTGTCCAACGGCGCGCGCTCGGGCCTGCATGGCTTCATTGCCGGGCTTTCTCGTCAGGTGGCCAAGGATGGCATCACCATCAACAACCTGCTGCCTGGCCGCTTCCTCACTGACCGTCTGCGCACGACCATGAACAAGGGCGGCACCCTGCAGGGTGAGGCGCTGGAGGCCGAGATCGCCAAGCAGGCCACCACGGTGCCGGCCGGCCGTTTCGGCACGGCGGAAGAGTTCGGCCAGGTCTGCGCTTTCCTGTGTTCGGTACAGGCGGCCTACATGACCGGCCAGAATGTGCTGCTGGATGGCGGCAACTATCCGGGCAGCTTCTAAGTTTTCCGCAGGGCAAGGGGGCTTTAGCCCCCTTGCTTTTGCCCTTGCGCTCACTAGACCAGTCTATATAATCAGTGCATGGCCAAAACCACAGCCCTGCCGGCGCGCAAGCCGGCCACCACGCGCGAGCGCTTCGTGTCGATGACGGCGAAGCTGATGTCGCGGCGCGGCTATGCCGGCACCGGGCTGAACGAGATCGTCGCGAAAAGCGGTGCGCCGAAAGGCTCGCTCTATCACTTTTTCCCCGCGGGCAAGGAGCAGCTTGCGGCGGCGGCGGTGGACTGGGCGGCCGAATGCTTCCTGGCAACCCTGACCGAAGCCATCGCCAGATCCGGTTCCGCCGCTGCTGCCGTCGGTGCGCTGGCGGCGCAGATCGCCGTCTGGATGGAGGAGTCCGGCTGCAAGGACGGCTCGCCGCTCACCATCGTCGCGGTCGAGACCGGCGCCTTTGTCGAACCGCTGCGGCTGGCCTGCCAGCGCGGCTATCAGGCCTGGGCCGATGCGCTGGCCGACCAGCTGCGCCGCGACGGCAAGCCGGCGAAGGAGGCGAGTGATCTGGCGCTCTGGGCCGTGGCTTCGCTGGAAGGCGCCATCGTGCTGGCGCGCACCCAGCATTCCGCCGAGCCGCTGCGCCGCATCGGCAAACTGCTGCAAAAGGCCCTCACATGAGCGATGCCGTCCCCAAGGTCCAGCTGACCCGCGCGATGATGGAACAGGCGATTGCCATCAGCCCCTTCACCAACTGGGTCGGCACCAGGCTGCTCGATTTCGAACCCGGCCGGGTGCGCATTGCCACCACGATCCGTAAGGAGATGACGCAGCATCACGGCTTTGCCCATGGCGCCATCGTCGGCTACATGGCCGATACGGTCTGCGCCTGGGCCGCGGCCTCCGTGGTCGGTGATGTGGTGACCTCGGAATACAAGCTCAACCTGCTGGCACCGGCAGTGGGCGAGGAGCTGACCGCCATCGGCACGGTGATCAAGGCCGGCGGGCGTCAGGTGGTGACGCGCGCCGATGTCTTTGCGGTGAAAGACGGCGCCGAGAAGATCGTCGCCACGGCACTGGCGACGATCG
>NZ_CALRUC010000047.1:0-31067 GCF_943371255.1 Ferrovibrio terrae
AATCCGAGCGCCGCCGACATCGGCCGGCTGAAGGCCGCCCGCGAGGCCAATGACGAACTGGTGCAGGCCTTCGAGGCCACCAAACGCGTGATCGAGCGCGGCTACACCGTACTCGCACGCTAGCCGGCCACCGCCTCCGCAAAGGGCGAGGTGCCGCCTGCGGGATTGAAGACCATTTGCCAGGGGCGCAGCGTCGCCTGCAGCAGGCCGGATCGCACAGCCGGATCTTCCTCCATCATCTGACGCGCCGCGGCTTCATCGCTGCAGTCCAGCACCGCGATGCCACCGCCCGCTTCATCGCGGAAGAGGCCCGCGATCAGCAGCTGGCCGCTCTCCATCAGCCGCTGCAGATAGACCTGATGATCGTGAAGTGCCTGCCTGGGCGCCGGCTGTGCCGCCGGCCAGGCAGGGCCGCGCTGGTAATCGATCCAGTAGACCGGACGCGGCTTCGGCATCCCTTGCTCCCTCAGTTGCGCTTCCCCGCCGCCCAGTCCTGCGCCTGCTGCAAGGCCTGCGGATCAATCCGCGTTTCCCCGAGCTGGCGCATGAGCGTGGCGAGATCGTAGTAGAAGCGTTCCTCCACGAACAGTCCGTCACGGAAGCGCACGAAGACCACGAAAGGCAGCACAAAAGCCCGGCCGGTCGGCGCCAATCCGAGGAAATCGCCGACATGCCGCCCCACATATTGCGGCTCGGCCACATAGGTGTCGTCATCGATCCAGTGGGCGCCGCCGATGGCTGAGCGCTCCACCACATTGCCGAAGGCCGTCCACCATTGCCGGTAATGCCGGTCCGCCCCGGCATGGCCGTGAAACACCTGGCCGATCGCAAGGTCGCGGAAAATGCAGTCCGGATGCACGGTTGCCAGGGTGGCGGCCATGTCATGGGCGTTTTCCGCCGCCAGATGGCGCTGCAGCATCAGGCGGTTGGGATGGGGCTGAACGGTCATGGTTTCCTCCGGGTTTCCATACCTAGACGGTGGGCCTCGCCGCCTTGTGACAGCGGGCCGAACCGGGCATGATTTCCACGTCCCTCGCTCCACATCGGCCTCGCCCCAAATCGGCCTCGCCCTAGATCGTAAGCTTATGACCGCCTTGCCCGATTCAATTGATGCCGTCGAAACCCTGCTGAACAGCGGCGACTATGTCGCCGACCGTTCGCTCGCCACCACGCTGTTCCTGGCGCTGAAGATGGGCCGGCCGCTGTTCCTGGAAGGCGAAGCCGGCGTCGGCAAGACCGAAATCGCCAAGGTGCTGGCCGCCACGCTGAACCGCCGCCTGGTGCGCCTGCAATGCTACGAGGGCCTCGATCTTTCCTCGGCCGTCTATGAGTGGAACTACCCGCGCCAGATGCTGGAAATCCGCCTGGCCGAGGCAGCAGGCAGTGGTGACAAGGAAAAGCTCGGCCGCGACCTGTTCAGCCCCGACTTCCTGATCGAGCGCCCGCTGCTGCAGGCGCTGAAACCCGATCCGGCCGGCGCGCCGGTGCTGCTGATCGACGAGCTGGACCGCACCGACGAACCCTTCGAGGCCTATCTGCTGGAGGTGCTGTCGGATTTCCAGATCACCATTCCCGAGATCGGCCCGATCAAGGCCTCGGAACCGCCGATCGTCATCATCACCTCGAACCGCACGCGCGAAATCCATGACGCGCTGAAACGCCGCTGCCTGTATTACTGGGTCGATTATCCCAGCGCCGAACGCGAATTGGCGATCCTCAAGCGCAAGGTGCCCGGCGCACCGCAGCGCCTCAGCCGCGAGATCGTCGGCTTCGTGCAGCATTTACGCGAAACCGAACTGTTCAAGCTGCCCGGCGTGGCCGAGACCATCGACTGGACCCGCGCGCTCGCCTTCCTCGACAAGGTCAGCCTCGACCCGGAAACCATCGACAATACGCTGGGCGTACTGCTGAAATACCAGGACGACATCGCCAAGATGAAGGGCAGCGAAGCCGCCACCATCCTGCGCCAGGTGCAGCAGGACATGGCCGCGCTTGGCGTCTGAGCCCCCGATGCTGCTGCCCGAACCTCCTGCTGCGGATCCGGGTGCGAGCGGCGCCTTTGCCAACAATATCGTGCATTTCGTGCGGCTGCTGCGCGCGTCAGGCCTGCGGCTGGGGCCCGGCAAATCGATGGATGCCGTACGCGCGGTGGAAGCGGCGGGCATCCGCCGCCGCGACGATCTGTACTGGACGCTGTTCTCAGTGCTGGTGAACCGCCGCGACCAGCGCGAACTGTTTGACCAGGCTTTCCATATCTTCTGGCGCGATCCGAAGATTCTGGAACGCATGATGAGCCTGCTGCTGCCACAGACCGACGGCACTGCCGAACCGCGCAAGAGCGGCATGTCTCAGCGGCTGCGCGAGGCCCTGCTGCCCGGCGGCGGAAGCCGTCCGGCGCAGGAGCCCAGAGAAGTCGAGATCGATGCCACGCTGACCTTCTCGGCCGAGGAACTGCTGCAGAAGAAAGACTTCGCCGAGATGACGGCGGAGGAGATGGAGCATGCCAAGACGGCGATGGCACGGATCGAATGGCCGTTCCGCCCGACCCGCACGCGCCGCCTGCGCGCCGATATCCGCGGTCACCGCATCGACCTGCGTGCCAGTTTGCAGGCGTCGTTGCGTACCGGCGGCACGATCATTCCGCTGAAGCGTAAAAGCCCGGGCGAAAAGCCGCCGCCGCTGGTCGTGCTATGCGACATTTCCGGCTCGATGAGCCAGTACAGCCGCATGTTCCTGCATTTCATGCATGCCTTGAGCAATGACCGCAGCCGCGTGCACAGCTTCCTGTTCGGCACGCGCCTGACCAATATCAGCCGGCTTCTCAAGCAGCGTGATGTCGACAAGGCACTGGCCTCAGTCAGCGAGAAAGTGCCCGACTGGTCGGGCGGCACCCGTATCGGCACGACGCTGGCGGAATTCAACCGGCTGTGGTCGCGCCGCGTGCTGGGCCAGGGCGCCGTCGTGCTGCTGCTGACCGACGGACTGGATCGCGAAAGCGGCCAGGGCCTGCCGCGCGAGATGGAACGGCTGCACAAATCCTGCCGCCGGCTGATCTGGCTCAACCCCCTGCTGCGCTGGGACGGTTTCGAGCCGAAAGCCGCCGGCATCCGGGCCATCCTGCCCCATGTTGACGATTTCCGTCCGGTTCACAATCTTAGTTCCATCGCCGATCTCGCCCATGCGCTGAGTCATGCCAGCGACGAGGGCAACCGGCTCAAACTCAATCTCGGGAGACTGGCCGCATGAGCACCGATCCCACTGCTGATTTTTCTGGGGATATCGCCGGCGATATCCTCACCACCGCGCTGGACTGGAAAAGCGCCGGCAAGGCCGTGGCCCTTGCCACCGTGGTCACCACCTGGGGCTCGGCGCCGCGCCCGGTCGGCAGCCAGCTGGCTGTTGATGGCGAGGGCAAGTTCATCGGCTCGGTGTCTGGCGGCTGCATCGAGGGCGCCGTGGTGACCGAGGCGCTGGACGCGATTGCCGATGGCAAGCCGCGGCTGCTCGATTTCGGCGTGTCGGATGCGCAGGCCTGGGAAGTCGGACTGGCCTGCGGCGGCAAGATCCAGATCTATGTCGAACGGCTGGACGGATGAAACAGGAGCTTCTCACCCAGCTGCAGCAGGACCGCGCCGAGAAGCGGCCCGTGGTGCTCGCCACCTTCCTCAAGACCGGTGAACAGCGCCTGCTGTATCTGACCGGCAAAAAGGGCCTGAAGGATCTCGATCCGCGCATCGGCGAGGCGGCGCGGGCCGCCCTGATCGAGGACAAGCCGCGCACGGTGGAGACCGAGCAGGGCCCCCTCTTCCTCAATGTGTTCAATCCGCCGCTGCGGCTGATCCTGGTCGGCGCCGTGCATATCGCCCAGGCCCTGGTGCCGATGGCACAGCTCACCGGTTACGAGGTGATCGTGATCGATCCGCGCAGCGCCTTCGGTTCGGTGGAGCGCTTCCCCGGCATCACGCTGTCGAACGAATGGCCCGACGAGGCAATGGCGCAGCTGAAGCCCGACCTGCGTACCGCGCTGGTCACGCTGACGCATGATCCCAAGATCGACGATCCGGCGCTGATCGCCGGGCTGAAATCAGATGTCTTCTACATCGGTGCGCTGGGCAGCAAGAAAACCCATGCCAGTCGCATCGAACGGCTGACCACGGCCGGCTTCGGACCCGACGACTTCGCCCGCATCCATGGTCCGGTGGGCCTGAGCATCGGCGCGAAATCGCCGGCTGAAATCTCCATCTCGATCCTGGCCCAGATGACCGCCGCACTGCGCCAGCAGAGCGCGCCTGCCGCGTCAGCGGCGGCCTGAGATGCAGTTCGGCCCCATGCCGGTGCGCGCCGCCACCGGCGGCATCCTGGGCCACAGCCTGTCGCTTGGCAAAGAGCGCTTCCGCAAGGGTCGCGTGCTCAGCGCTGCCGATGTCGCAGCGCTTGAGGCCGCCGGACATGCCACGGTGTATGTCGCACGGCTGGGCGACGGCGACATGGCGGAAGACGAAGCCGCCAGCCGCATCGCCACGGCGCTGGCCGGCCCGCAGGCACGCACGGCCGCTGCGTTTACCGGCCGCGCAAATCTCTATGCCGAGACCGCCGGCCTCGCCCGTATCGACACCGCGCGGCTGGATGCCCTGAACGAACTCGACGAAGCGCTCACCATCGCCACGCTGGAGGATTACGAACCGGTCGAGGCGGGCCAGATGCTGGCCACGGTGAAGATCATTCCCTTCGCCGCGCCACGCACCGCCATCGAACGCGGCGAAGCCATGCTGAAAGGCCAGCCGCCGCTGGTGCAGGTGGCACCGTTCCGGCCCCATGAGATCGGCCTGGTGCTGACCCGCGTGGCAGATACCAAGGACAGCGTGCTGGCCAAGACCGAGCTGGCGGTCAGCCAGCGCCTGGCGCAGCTCGGCAGCCGCATCCGCGGCCTGCGCACTGTCGCTCATGACGAAGGCGCCATCGCTGCCGCCATTACCGATCTGAAGGCCGAAGGCTGCGCGCCGATCCTGGTGTTCGGGGCATCCGCCACCGTCGATCGCCATGATGTGGTGCCCGCCGGCCTGATGCGGGCCGGTGGCGACGTGCTGCACTTCGGCATGCCAGTCGACCCCGGCAACCTGCTGATGCTGGGCCGCCATGGTGACGTTTTCGTGATCGGTGTGCCGGGCTGTGCCCGCTCGCCCAAGCTGAACGGCTTCGACTGGGTGCTGCAGCGGCTCTGCGCCGGTATCGCGATCAGCCGGCGTGACATTATGCGGATGGGCAGCGGCGGCCTGCTGAAGGAAATTCCGACCCGGCCCATGCTCCGTGATGGAGGGCCGCGCGACAGCAGCGGCAAAGCTGGAGCAGCGGATTCCACAGCACCGCGGCGGCCAAAAATCGGCGCCCTGATCCTGGCCGCCGGCCTGTCGAGCCGCTTTGGCGATGGTCACAAGCTGCTGGCCGAGCTGGATGGCAAGCCGGTGCTGCGCCATACCATCGAGCATGCGCTGGCCAGTTCAGCCCGCCCGCTGCTGCTGGTGACCGGCCATCAGGCCGATGCCGTGCGCGATGCCGCAGGGGCCGGCGTCGAAATCATCCACAATCCGGCCTATGCCGAGGGTCTGGCCAGTTCGCTGCGCGCCGGACTGAGCGCGCTGCCGCAGGGGCTGGACGGGGTTTTGGTCTGTCTGGGCGATATGCCGGATGTAACCTCTGCAACCTTGGAGGCACTGATCGCCGCCTTCAACCCGGTGGAAGGCCGCGCGATCTGCCTGCCCGTCGTCGGCGGCAAGCGCGGCAATCCAACACTCTGGGGCCTGCAATTCCTGCCCGAATTGCTGCGGTTGGAGGGCGATACCGGCGCCCGCAGCCTGCTTGGGCCGCATGCGGAATGGGTTTGCGAGGTGCCGGTGGACGATCCCGGCATCCTGCACGACTACGATACCCCGGCGGCACTCGCAGCCCGCCCGGTTACCAAGTCTTAACCGCAAGTCTTTGGCTTTAAGCGAATATTATCCACAGCTGCAGCATTAACTATGTCTTCCGGCTTTTTCCCATGGGGGGAATTTGCCATAGTGCCGCAGGGGGCAGCCTAGATTGGCTGGTTGTCGCCCTCTCCACGACCGTTACCGGAGAAAGCGACTAATTAATGAGTGAGGCACAACAGAACCAATCGTCTGACGACGAGAAGATGTTCACCGATTTTGACCGCCTGGCGCGGGGCAAGATTTTTGGTGGCCGTCTGTCGGCAGTGATTCAGTTCGTTAATCCAAAGACGTTCGAGCGCAATCGCGAAAGCTACAACATCGTTGTGCATTCGATGCGCTCCCTCATGTCGAAATACGAAGGCACGTTCTACACGCTGCACGACTATTCGATCGTGATGTTCATTCGACTCTCCGAGCGGTTTTTCGACCAGACCTTCGAAAAACTGGTGCTCGAGATCGACGATATTCTGACCCGCAACAACGTCGCCATCGGCCTCACCCCTGAGGAAGCCGAGAACGCCGTGCGCTGGTATCGCTTCGACAGCCAGTTCGAAGACCTGCAGGAGCTGATGGATAATATCCAGCAGCGCTTCCGCGTCTTTGCCGAGCGCCGCAAGCGTCTGCTGGCCAAGGCGGGCACCGCGGCCACGGCCGGCGACGGCACGCCGCTGACGCCCGGCGCGCTGCAGCAGATCGACGACATCCTGAAGAAGGCCGATGTCTCGACCTTCATGAAGCGCCAGCCGGTGACGCTGTGTTTCGGCAACCAGCCGCCGAAGCCGATCTTCCAGGAAATCTTTGTCGGCGTGAACGAACTGCGCCAGGCGATTGCGCCAACCGTGAACCTGCGTGGTGCGCGGTCGCTGTTCCATCACCTGACCCGCACGCTGGATACCCGTGTGTTCCGCGCCCTGCTGGATGGCTATGTCACCCGCAACAGCGGTCCTTTCAGTATCAACCTGAATGTCAGCACCATCCTGAGCGACACCTTCCGCGATTTCGACAGCCGCATCGGCAATATCGTGAAGAAGGAACAGATCATCATCGAGATGCAGCGCTACGATGTGTTCTGGGATTACAATGAATATCTGCTGGCCTGCGAATTCCTGCATAATTCCGGCTATCGCATCCTGATCGACGGCATCACGCCTGACCTGCTGTCGCTGTTCGGTCGCAAGGAACTGAAGGCCGACTTCGTCAAGCTGTTCTATTTCAAGGACCGCCACGAGGACTGGATCGACAAGGAGCTGTCGAGCCGGATTGGCGAAGCCGATGCCAACCGCGTGATCATGGCGCGTTGCGAGACTGAAGAGGCGCTGAAGGCCGGCATGGCCGCCGGCATCCGCCTGTTCCAGGGCTGGCATATCGACAACATGATCCGGGCCTCGCGCGAAGTGGTGAACTAAGCCGGCGCTGGCGCGTCCGGCGTTTCAACAGCAACTTGCAGGGTTCAGTATCATGTGGAACCGTTCCGGCCAGCGACCCAACCAGACCGAGAACCAGGTGACGGAAGTCCGCGCCGGTTCGGCTCCGCATGCTCCCAGCCGCAAGCCGGTGACGCCGAAAGACAACGAGCGGATCGAGAAGATCCTCGCCAGCATCGCCATCGACACGTCGCAGACCTTCAATGCGATGCTGGACTCGCTGATGGGCGAGCGGCCGGTGACGCATCACGAAAGCAACCAGACTCGCGATTTCATCTGCACCGTGTTCGATGAAATCCGCATGGAAAGCAATCGCGATGCCGTGATCCTGGCGCGCAAGTTTGCCGATATGTGCATGCGGGCCGCCGACCAGCTGAACGACAACCACCAGCGCACGGTTGCCCGTTGCGTGTCCGAACTGTTCGAGCAGTTCGCCGCCAAGCTCGATCACCGCGAGCCGGCCAACTCCAACTGATTGTCTGCAGATTGCAGTATCGCCCTGCCGCCCTCAGGCGGCGGGGCGATACTGCTCAAGTTCGGACAGGAATTTTCCGACAATACGTGCAGCGTCATCGCCCGTCGCGGTGCGGAACAGCGCCGCATCCTCGGCGCCGAGCGTGGCCAGCGGCCGGACCAGGCCGTCGAAGAACAGGAAGAACTCGCGGTCGCCGAATGGCAGCGCCTGCCCCTCGAAGGGCCGCTCGATATACACATTCGATGACAATCCTACGGCGGTAGGATCGTGCTGCATCACCTTGACCACCCAGTCGCGCCGCGTCTCGAAAATGCGGAAGGCGCGGATCACGCGGCCGATCACCTTGAAATAGAGTTGCTTGGCGCGCGGGTCGGCATAGAAAGAGACCCAGTCGAGATTGCCGCCGGCACCGACGCGGATTTCCTCGGCGATGCTGGCGGCTTCGTCGGCCATCGCCTCGACCTCGTCGCCGAACAGCGACCGCACGAAGAAGAAATAGTTGCCGATCAGACGGCGGTCGAGCTTTTCCTCGCTGAACAGCGGATCAAGCGGATGCACCAGCAGGCGGCCGAAGGCGTTGATCCGGGCGCCGCGCCGGGCATCCTCCTCCACCACCCGCATCAGGCTGTCGTAGGAGGCGCGATAATAATGGTCGTAGTCAGGCGCCGCTTTCATCGCCTCGACGAGCTGGCGCAGCGTCTCGATGCTGAAGGGGGCCTTTTTGGCCTCCGCCTCGGCGCCCTGCAACAGGGCGTCGAACAGCTTGTTGGCCATCTGGCGAAGAAACTCCGGACCGCGGGTAATCATGGTTTTTCTACTCTGGCAGCCGAATCCATTCAGGTTGGATGCAGCTTAAAGAAGCCCCCCAGCCGATGCGAGCCCCATATTGGCGCAGCCGGCCGCACAGACAGAAAAAGGGGCAGACATTGGCCAGAGATTGTTAACCCTGCCATTGCGACTCTGGCCCGGGCAAGGCTACAGTCCGGCCCGAACATTCCCCTTTTTGCGTATTGCACCCCCTCATGAGCCTGATCCTGACGCTGTCCTGCCAAGACCGCCCCGGCATCGTTGCCGCGGTCTCCGGTTTCCTTGCCGCCCATCGCTTCAACATCCGCGATTCCGCCCAGTTCGGCGACAGCGAAACCGGCCTGTTCTTCATGCGCGTCAGCGTCGAGGATCTGGAGGCCGGCCCCGGTAGACAGGGGCGCCCGCTGGAGCAGTTGCGCGCCGCCTTTGCGCCGGTAGCGGCGCCCTTTGAAATGACCTGGGAGCTGCATGACGAAGCCGCGAAGTCGCGGATGCTGATCCTGGTGTCGAAATTCGGCCATTGCCTGAACGACCTGCTCTACCGCTATTCGATCGGCGCCCTGCCCGTCGAAATTCCGGCGATCGTATCAAACCATCGCGATTGGTATCAGCGCGCCGCCAATCACGACATCGCCTTCCATCACTGGCCGGTGACACCCGACAGCAAGATCCGGCAGGAAAAGATGCTGCGCGACCTGATCGAGCAGGAGAAAATCGACCTGATCGTACTGGCGCGCTACATGCAGGTGCTGTCGCCCGACCTGTGCCGCGACTATGCCGGCAAGATCATCAACATCCATCACTCGTTCCTGCCCAGCTTCAAGGGCGCCAAGCCCTATCAGCAGGCCCATCTGCGCGGCGTGAAGCTGATCGGCGCCACGGCACACTATGTCACCGCCGATCTCGATGAGGGCCCGATCATCGAGCAGGAGGTGGCCCGCGTCGATCACGGCTATTCGCCCGATCAGCTGGCCGCGACCGGCCGCGATATCGAAAGCCTGGTGCTGGCCCGCGCGGTGAAATACCACGTCGAGCACCGGATTTTCCCGAACGGGACCAAGACCGTGGTGTTCCGCGGCTAAAGCCGCAGCGCAGCGGCCTAAACGGCGCGTTCGCCGATGCCGGTCTGCCTCGGCAGGGTCCGGAGCTGGCCGGCCACGACGCCGAGCGCCTCCAGCGCTTCAAGCAGCGCCGTATCGTCATAGGGCTTTGCCAGCACACGGCTGAAGCCAGTGCCGGCAAAACCCGGCGCGACGGTTTTTTCGTCATAGCCGGTGGCCAGTATGATCGGCAGATGCGGCATGGCCATGCGCAGTTCGGCAGCCAGCTGGTCGCCACGACAATCCGGCAGCCCGATATCGACAATCGCCGCATCGATTCTGCCGCTTTCCCAGACCTCGCGGGCCTCGGCGCCGGACCCGGCCTCTTCAACCAGGAAACCGCAAGCCTCCAGATTGCCGGCCACGACCATCCGCATCAGCGGATCATCTTCGACCAGCAGCAGAATCTTGCGACTCTCCATAATCTCGGCAACGGCATCCGCACGCCCCAGGCTGTCGGCAATCACCAGAACCGAGGTCAGCGTGTCATCGACGCCATCGAGTTCCGGCGCCGGATCGGCAGATGTGAAGGTGATGGTGATACAGGTTCCGGCGCTGGTACGGGTCTCGACATTCAGCGCCCCTTCAAGCTTTTCCACCATGGCCAGCACGATCTTGCTGCCCATGCCTTTGCTCTTGCGCCAGGCGGCCTCGTCCACACCGATACCGTCATCCTCGACCTGCACCGTGATCAGATCGCCGTTGCGCTCGGCCTTGACCCGGATCGGACCATCGCCGGTGGGATAGGCATATTTCAGGGAGTTGATCACCAGTTCGGTGACGATCAGACCGATCGGGATGGCAAAGTCGGTGCCGATCCGGGTCTGGCTGGCAAGGAACTGCAGCGAACGCCCGCCGCGATCCGCCGACTGGCGCAGATCTTCAACCAGACCGCAGAGATAGTCGGCCAGATCGACAAACCGCACATTGGCCGAAGTGTAGAGGCGTTTATGCACGCGGGCGACCGCGGCCACCCGCTTGTAGGCATCCAGCAGGGTCTGGGCCAGCCGCCTGTCGCTTTGCGCTGTCGATTGTACCTGCAACAGGCTGGCGACCAGCTGCAGGCTGTTCGACACCCGGTGGTTCACTTCATGGATCAGGACCGCGCGCTCGTTGGCCAAAGCCTCGAACCGGTCGCGCGCCTCGCTCATTTCGGCTTCGGCGCGTTCGCGCAGGAAACTCTGCCGCCGGGTTTCCAGCGCACCATCGATGGCGGCGCGCAACAGGGTAAGGAATTCCGGACTGGCATCCTTGATTACATAGTCGGTCGCACCGGCCTTCAGCGCCGCCACGGCAATACGCCCCTCCGACTCACCGGTGACGTACACCACAGGCGGCGGCTTGGGCAGCGTGGCAATCATGGCCAGCGTATCCAGGCCCACCTGGTCCGGCATGTGATGATCCAGCGCCACCACGTCGATATCGGCGCTGCTGCACAGACGGGCATAACCAACCTTGCCACTGGTGACGACTTCGACAACAAAGCCGTGCCGCTCGAGCTCCTTCTGCACCAGGCGCCCGAGCCCCAGATCATCATCGATGTAAAGAAGACGTGGGTGGCTTTCGGTCATCAGACTGTCTCAGGCACCTGCATGACCATGAAGAACAGGCCCAGCTGACGGATCGCCTGGGCGAAATTCTCGTAATTCACCGGCTTGGTGATGTAGACGTTGCAGCCAAGATCGTAGCAGCGCTGGATTTCCGACTTGTCATCGGTGGTGGTCAGGATCACCACCGGCATGCGGCGCAGACCCGGATGCTCCTTCACACGGCGCAAAATTTCTGTGCCCGACATATCGGGCAGGTTCAGATCGAGCAAAACGAGATAGGCCCCACCATGGGAGCCGGTATCACCATCGCCGGCCTTCATCAGATACTCGACCGCTGGGCCGCCGGCGGCGAAGGGAATGATCTGGTTGTTGACGCCGGCGCGGCGGATATTCTTCTCGATCAGACGGGCGTGGCCCTCGTCATCCTCGATCATCACAATGGTTACTGCACTATCGTCGCTCATTCAGTTCCCGGTGTCATTTTACCTGCCGGCCGCATCAAGGAAGCAGGGCTTCAGAAGGAGAAACCAAACGCCCTGTCCTGACTGCCGCGCATCTTGCAGATAATCTTGTCAAAGCGAGGCCAGCGCCCTCACCCAACCGATTCTGTACCCCGTTGCGGCAGAACAAATCAATCAATGCGATTAAACCCCAGCCCGGTATTCCGCGACTATAGTCCGCGATTGACCAGTATAACGGGGAAAAGATCCGGTTGCGAAAATCAACCCGGCGCCCGCATTGCGCATGGATTTGTGTTTGTTGTCAATTAGAAGGGATGAATTTACGTACGGCGCGTCCATGTATGCAATCAAGCGGTGGTTGTTTCCATCGCTGCTGCGAATCCAGTCCTCGCTAAAGCTGAGCTATGGAAAATGCCGAAAAACTGAGCGGCCCTGATTCCGCGGCAAACGCCTCGCAGTAGAATGACCGGGCTTCCGCCGGTTATCCGATGGCTTCGCTGCCCAGACTGCGCGCCATCTTCTTGAGCAGGCGGTTGAGGGTGCCGCGCTCCGATGGCGTCAGGCCGGCGACGATGTTTTTCTCATGCAGATCGACCTTGAGCATCAGTTCAGCCAGCAAAGCTTCGCCTGCCGGGCTGAGCGACAGCGCATAGGTCCTACGATCCGCGGCAGTGCGATGCCGCTGGATTAGTCCCTTTTTCTCGAGCTGGTCCAGTGCCGGTGTGAGCGTCGACTTATCGACGCCGACACCACGGCTCAGATCGGTTTGATTGATGCCGGGATTCGCATGCAGCAGCACCAGCAGGCTGAAGCGGCCAGGCGTCAGCCCGCCCATGCGGCTTGCCAGGGTGTTGCCGACCACCTGAAGGAAATTCTCGAAAACCGCGACTTGGGCAATGCGCAGGTTATAGCCATACAGCCCGGGCAGCGGCCCGCGATCCAGCTTGCGCGGCTTCGCAGTCTTGCGCGTCTGGGCTGGAATATCCCCACCATCGCCGGCTGAACGCTGGGACTTGCTCCGCATGTCAGTTCATTTGTCCTGGCAGGTAAAGCGCGATTGCCGGGAAGATGACCAGCAGCGCGAGACGAATCAGATCGACGATGATGAACGGCATCACCCCCTTGTAGATCTGCCACAGGCTGATATCGCGGGCAATGGAGTTGATGACAAAGACATTGATCCCGACCGGCGGCATCACCATGCCCAGCGTGGTGACCATGACGATGATGACGCCAAACCAGATCGGATCGAAGCCAAGCTGGATCATCACCGGATAAATGATCGGCACTGTCACCAGGATGATCGCCAGTTCATCCATCAGCGCACCCAGGATCAGATACATGATCAGGATCAGGGTGAGAATGCCATAGGGGCCGATCGGCAGGCCGGTGAGGAAGTCGCTGACCTTCTGCGGCGTCTGGGTGATGACCAGAAAATAGCCGAACAGGAAAGCGCCCACGACGATGGTGAAAATGGAACCGCCAGTGCGCACCGCATCGACGAGGCTGGCCTGGATCTCGCTCCAGCCCAGCCGGCCGCGCAGGATGCCGATGATCAGGGCGCCGCAGGCGCCGCAGCCAGCCGCCTCGGTGGCGGTGAAGACGCCGCCATAGAGACCGCCGACGATGCCGGCAAACAGCAGAACAGTGGCCCAGATGTCGCGCAGCGAAAGGATGCGCTCGCGCCAGCTGGCCTTGGGGCCGCGCGGCAGCAGTTCGGGTTTCCACCAGCCAAGAAACTGGATAGTGATGATATACAGCACCACGGCCAGCAGCCCGGGCAGGATGCCCGAGATGAACAGCTTGCCGATATCCTGCTCGGTCAGGATGCCATACAGCGCAAATACCACCGAAGGCGGGATCATGATGCCGAGCGTGCCGCCGGCGGCGATCACGCCGGTGGACAGGCCGGGATGGTAGCCGAAGCGGCGCATCTCGGGCAGCGCCACGCTGGTCATGGTGGCGGCGGTGGCCACCGAGGAGCCGTTGATGGCGGCGAAACCGGCGCAGGACATCACGGTGGCCATGGCCAGGCCGCCACGGCGATGCCCGAGCCAGGCCTCGCCGGCGCGGAACAGTTCGCGGCTCATACCGGCTGCGGTGGCGAAGGTACCCATCAGGATGAACATGGGGATCACCGCTAGGTCATAGTCGGTGGCGACCCGGATCGGCGATTGCGCCAGCAAATTCATCGCCGGCTTCATGGCGGCCAGGATGCCGAAGCCGCCGACACCGACAATGCCCATGGCTATGCCGACCGGCACCCGCAGCAGCATCAGAATGAAAAGCGCGACGAAGCCGCCGATGGTGATGAAATCCTGATCCACGCTCACGCCTCTTTCCGGTTCGCAATCAGCCGCACCAGGCGCAGCAGCAGCAGCAGTGTTGCCAGCGCGATGCCCAAGGCCGCAATGGCATGAAAGGGCCAGACCGGCAGGCGCAGATCGAAGGTCTGCTCGTTGCTGGCATAAACGCTCAAGACCTTGTCGTGCAGCATCCAGGCGAACAGGGCCATGAAGGCCAGCGTCACCAGCGTTGCGAAAATATCGATCAGGCGCCTGCCCCAGGCTGGCGCCATTTCCCAGAAGCCGTCCACCTGGATATGGCGGTTGTGGTAGCCGGCAACGGCGATGCCCCAGAACATGGCAGTGCCGAGCAGCAGTCGCGAGAAATCAAAGGTATCAGGCAGGCCATAATTGAACAGCCAGCGCAGCATGACCGCCGTGAAGGTCAATACGGCAATCGCGCCCAGCAATAGCCCGGCCACCATTTCGGCCTTGTCGATGACGGTTTTCATCAGGCAGTCCCCCCCTGCCGGCACTCTGCCGCAATGCCTGTCGGGAATCAAACAGGCCAGAATCAAATGGGCGGCTGCGGCTGCCACAGAAGCCGCAACCGCCCATGTCGGTGACTCAGAAAGCGGCGTTACGCTTCTTCAGCTCCGCTTTCAGTTCGTTCAGCGCCTGCTCGCCGTTGACGCCGACTTTCTTGGTATCCTCGTACCAGGCCTTGGTCATCTCGTCCGACAGCTTGCGCCAGGCGGCGATATCGCTGTCGCTCGGCTTGACGCCTTCATGGCCCGGCAAAGCCAGCATCTTCGCCTTGCCCGAGGATTCAGCATCCGACCAGGCCGTGTTGACCTTCTCTGACATCTCCGACGTGCAATGCGCGTCAAACGCCTTCTTCTGGCTGGCCGACAGCTTGCCGTAGGCCGCCTTGTTCACCGCCAGCACGAAGTTGCTGATATAGAGCGGTGCATCCATATGGTATTTGACCGCCTTTTCGAAGCCGAAGATGAACACGCTGCCCCACGGGAAGCTGATTGCATCGGCCAGGCCGCGCTCCAGCGCATCACGCGCTTCCGGTGCGGTGACCTGCACATTGGTGCCGCCGGCCAGCGTCACCAGACGCGCCACCGAGGCATTGCCCGGGCGAATCTTGTGGCCCTTCAGATCGTCGGGCTTGGCGATCTTGATCTTGCTGTGGAAGGTGCCCGGGTCATGCACGAAGGTCATGCAGACCTTCACGTCGCTCATTTCCTTCTCGGCATATTTGCGATACCAGGCATCGATCGCGGCCGAACCGCTCTTGCCATTCGAGAACAGGAACGGGATTTCGCTGCCGGCGATCACCGGGAAACGACCCGGCGTGTAACCCGGATTGACATAGGTGATATCTGCAATGCCGTCGCGCGCCATGTCATAGTGGTCTTTCGCCTGGCCGAGCTGCTGGGCCGGGAAAATCTGCGTCTTCACCGTGCCATTGGTCGCCTTCTCCAGCGAGGCACCCCATTCAGCAAAGGCCGGATGCAAGGGGTGCGACGGCGGCAGCCAGTGGCCGAGCCGCAGCGACACCGGCTTGTCCTGCGCCATGGCCGGCTGCACGGCAGCCAGGCCGAGCGCAGCCGTCAGGCCAAGCGCAGCCGCGCAGGCATAGAAATGACGTTGAATGGTCATGTGTTTTTCCTCCGCTGGCGGACCGCCACCGGAACGTGACAGTCCTTTTTTGTTTTTTGCGCGGGCAGCCTAGCAGCGCCGGGCCGGGCCTGTCCATATGGTTTTGTTGGACACCAAACTAATTTCTTGACGCTGCCGGTGTGCGGTGCGAAATTCCGCCCAATACGGGAGGAATCGATGGAACGCTCTTTCGCCAAAGAGATTGAATCGCTGCGTCTGGGTGATGGCGACACCTTCCGTGGCGAGGGCATCCTGGCTGTCACCAAGGCCCTGCTGCAGTCCGGCGTTTCCTATGTCGGCGGCTATCAGGGCGCGCCGGTGTCACATCTGATCGACGTGCTGGTGCAGGCGCAGGATATTCTCGACGACCTCGGCATCCATCTTGAAACCTGCACCAACGAAGCCTCGGCCGCCGCCATGCTCGGCGCCTCGATCCATTATCCGGCACGCGGCTGCGTCACCTGGAAGGCCATTGTCGGCACCAATGTGGCATCCGATGCGCTGAGCAACCTCGCCTCCGCCGGCGTCACCGGCGGCGCCCTGATCGTGGTCGGCGAGGATTACGGCGAAGGAGCCAGCGTGATCCAGGAACGCAGCCATGCCTATGCGATGAAATCCTCGATGTGGCTGCTTGATCCGCGGCCCGACCTGCCGGTGATCACCAAGACCGTGCAGGATGCGTTTGAATTGTCGGAAGCCTCCAACACTCCGGTGATGCTGGAGCTGCGCATCCGCGCCTGCCATGTCACCGGCGAATTCGCCGCCAAGACCAATCAGCACGCGAAAGTGTCGCGCAACAGCCGCCTGCCCGGCCCGTCCGCCTTCAATTATGACCGCCTCGCCCACCCGCCAGCCACCTTCATGCAGGAAAAACTGAAGCTGGAGCAACGCATGCCGGCGGCGCGCAAATTCATTCTTGAGCGCGGCCTGAACGAGACCATGCCCGGCGATCTGTCGGAGATCGGCATCCTCGTTCAGGGCGGCCTGTACAATGCCCTGAATCGCGCGCTGATGAATCTCGGCCTGGCCGATGCCTTCGGCAACAGCCGCGTGCCGGTGCTGGTGCTCAATGTCACCTATCCGCTGGTGCCGGAGCAGCTGAACCAGTTCTGCGCCGGCAAGCGCGCCGTGCTGATGGTGGAGGAAGGCTCGCCCGATTATATCGAACAGGCCCTGTGCACCGCGCTGCGCCGTGCCGATATCAATACCCGCGTGCATGGCAAGGACATGCTGCCGGCCGCCGGCGAATACACGATCGAGGTGCTGACCCGCGGCCTGCTCGCTTTCGTCAAGGCCGAGCAACCGCAGATCGATATCGCGGCCGCCGATGCCGTCTTCAATGCCGCACTCGACAATCGCAAGACCGCCCAGGCCCTGATCGGCACCAATCTTCCGCTGCGCCCGCCGACCTTCTGCACCGGCTGCCCGGAACGACCGGTCTTCACCGCGATCAAGCTGGTGGAGCGCGAGATCGGCAAGGTGCATGTCGCCGCCGATATCGGCTGCCATGCGCTGGCTACCTTTGCGCCGTTCAGCCTCGGCCATTCCATTCTCGGCTATGGCATGTCGCTGGCCTCGGCCGCCGGCGTCGGGCCGCTGATGAACACGCGCTCGCTCGCCATCATGGGCGATGGCGGCTTCTGGCATAACGGCGTGCTGTCCGGTGTCGCCTCCTCGATGTTCAATCGCGGCGACGGCGTGCTGATCGTGATGAAGAACGGCTACACCTCGGCCACCGGCGTGCAGTATATCCCCTCCTCGGCCGGCAACCGCGTTGACGGCATGAGCAGCGGGTCGGATATCGAGACGACGCTGAAGGCGCTTGGCGTCAAATGGGTGCGCACGCTGCGCTCCTATGGCCTGAAGGACATGCGGGCCTCGCTGAAAGAAGCACTGACCACCACCACCAAGGGCCTGAAGGTGATCCTGGCCGAGGGCGAATGCCAGCTGGCGCGCCAGCGTCGCCTGCGCACCGACGAGGCCAAGGCCCTGAAATCCGGCGAGCGCGTGGTGCGCACCCGTTTCGGCATCGACGATGCGGTCTGCACCGGCGACCATTCCTGTATCCGGCTGTCGGGCTGCCCGTCGCTGACCATCAAGCCCAATCCCGATGCGTTGCGCACCGATCCGGTCGCCAGCGTGAACAGCGGCTGCGTCGGCTGCGGCCATTGCGGCGAGGTCGCCCATGCCGCCGTGCTCTGCCCGTCTTTCTACAAGACCGAGATCGTGCATAACCCCGGCTGGTGGGACCGCCTGAACGACCGCCTGCATCGCGCCGTGATCGGCTGGCTGGGTGGCCGCACGGCTCAGGCTGCGCAGCCGGCGGCGGGAGAGTGATATGACCACCACACGTCCCCTCTGCATCCTGATCGCCGCCATGGGCGGCGAAGGCGGTGGTGTACTGACCGGCTGGATCGTCGATGCCGCCGAACGCGCCGGCTATCCGGTGCAGAGCACCTCGATCCCCGGCGTGGCCCAGCGCACCGGCGCCACCACCTATTACATCGAGATCTGGCCGGAAAAGACGACACAGCGCCCGGTGATGTGCCTGAACCCGATGCCGGGCCAGGTGGATGTGATGATCGCCAGCGAATTCGTCGAGGCCGGCCGCGCCATTGCCAACGGCTATGTCTCGCCCGACCGCACGCTTCTCATTGCCTCGACACACCGCATCTTCGCCGTGGCGGAAAAGAGCGCCATGGCCGATGGCCGCTATGACGTGACCAAGCTGTTCCGTGCCGCCAAGGATCACGCGCGGCAGACCGTGCTGTTTGACATGGACCAGGCCGCGAAGGATGCCGGCTCGATTCTCAATGCCGTGCTGCTCGGCGCCCTGGCCGGCTCCGGCGCCCTGCCCTTGCCGGCTCAGGCATTCGAGGATGGCATCCGCGCCGAAGGCAAGGCCGTGGAGAGCAATCTGGCCGGCTTCCGCTTCGGGCTTTCGCATGGCGAAGGCGAGCTGGCTGTGCGTGCGGCACAGGTGGCGGCCTTGCCGCCGGCCGCCGCCGTGCCATCACTGGCCGACCGCATCGCGCGACTGCCGCCTGCCGTGCAGAAATTCGCCGCCGAGGGCATCAAGCGCCTGATCGACTATCAGGACGAAGCCTACGCGCGGCTGTATCTCGAGCGGCTCGACACCGTGGTCAAGCTGGGCGATGAGGCGCTCGCCAACGAAACCGCACGCCATCTGGCGCTGCGCATGAGCTTCGAGGATGTGATCCGCGTGGCGCAGCTCAAGCTGAAACCCGAGCGCTTCAGCGCGATCGAACGCGAACAGCGTGTCAGGCCCGACCAGCCCTATACGGTGGCCGAATTCCTCAAGCCCGGCGTGGAGGAAATCGCCTCGCTGCTGCCGCCGGCGCTGGCGCAGCGCGTTATTGCGCTCTGCGACCGGCGCGGCTGGACCGAGAAACTGCATTTCGGCATGACCGTGCAGTCCAACCGCATCGGCGGCTTCCTGAAACTGCGGACGCTGGCCGGACTACGTGGCTGGCGTCCGCGCAGCTTCCGTTATGCCGAAGAGCAGCAGCGTATCGAGGACTGGCTCGAGCTGATCCGCCGCGCTGCCGCGCTGGATGCCGCCTTTGCGCGCGAGATCGTCGATTGCGCCCGCCTGATCAAAGGCTATGGCGACACCTTCAAGCGTGGCGCCGGCAACTTCGAACGCATCCGCGCCCGCATCATCCTGCCTGTACTGGAGGGCCGCCTGGCGCCGGCACAGGCGAGCGATGCCCTGGTGCAGGCCCGCACGGCTGCCCTGGCCGATCCGGATGGCCAGTCGCTCGGCAATATGCTGGGCGATTTCGAAGCCAGCCTGCGGCCAACCCTGCCGCACGCCGCCGAATAAAAAAGGGCGCCCTAGTCAGATATTCTTGGGCGCCCTTTTCTCTTGAGATACAGGCCGTCGTTACGACGTGGTGTCGTATTTCACCGTGCAGCCATAGGGCCGCGAGGTGGCGGTGCTGACCGCCTTGCCCTGCGCCAGTTCAGACAATGCGACATCGACAAAGTTCTTGGCCGTTGCCAGATCGTCGATGCGGGTCGAGGGCTTGTCGTCGATGCCGCCGGCATAGGCCAGCTTGCCGGTCTTGTCGATCACATACATATGCGGCGTCACCTGCGCGCCATAGGCCCGCGCGATCTGGCTCTTGGGGTCGAGCAGCACGGCCGATGGCGCCGCGCCACGATCGGTGGTCAGCTTGTTGGCCTGGTCGGGCGTGACATAGCCCTGCTCGCCCACCGGCGAGGATACAATGGTCAGCCACACCACATTCTGCGCCGTCCACTTCTTCTGCAGCGCCTGCATGTTGTTGCCGCTGTAATGCTTCCTCACGAAGGGGCAATCATGGTTGGACCATTCCAGCACCACGGTCTTGCCCTTCAGGTCAGCGAGCGAAACCGTCTTGCCATTGCTGTCCTTGGCGGTGAAGACCGGCGCCGGCTGGCCGACCTGGACATTGGCGGCAAAGCCAAGCTGCGGGATGGCCAGCAGGCCGGCGGCCCCGATGGCGGCAGCGGAGAGAAGGATACGACGCGATAGGATCATGGTTGCACACTCCTTGTCGGGTTGGAGAGAGACGCACTTTTCTGCTGCTGGCCGCGCGAACCGACGCGGTCCAGAAGGTCGAGATGCTCCAGCACGATGGCTGGCGTGAGAATCTGCGGCAGCACCACGCTCTGGCCACCGGCATAGAACAGATAGAGCGGCACGCCGCTGCGGCCATTCTGTTCCAGCACGCGGGTGATGTCCGGGTCCTGGTTGGTCCAGTCCCCCTTCATGTAGACGATATTGCGGTCGCGGAACGCCTGCTGCACGCGCTCGCTCGACAGGGCCGTGCGTTCGTTCACCATGCAGGTGATGCACCAGGCCGCCGTCATGTTGACGAACACCGGCTGCTGCTGCGCCAGCAGGCTGTCGAGCTTCTGCCGGCTGAAGGCTTCCACGGTCTGGCCGTTCGCACTCACCTGCGCCACCGGCGCGCCGGGGACGGCTGCATCGCGCGCCGTGCCATACAGGGCGCCACCCGCCACCAGCAGCAGCGCCGCAGCGCTGACGGCTGCCGCACGGCCCTGCAGGCTGAACGACCAGGCCGCCGCAGCCACCAGCACAAGCCCCAGCATGGCAACCAGCAGGCCCTGCTGTCCGACCTGCTGGCTCAGCACCCAGATCAGCCAGGCGACCGTGGCATAGAGCGGGAAAGCCAGGGCCTGCTTGACCCGTTCCATCCAGATGCCCGGCCGGGGCAGGCGATCGGCCAGTTGCGGCACGAAGGTCAGCACCAGAAAGGGCAGCGCCAGGCCAAAGCCGAGCGCAAGGAAGATGGCAATGCCGATGGCGGCAGGCTGGGTCAGCGCGAAACCTGTGGCCGCCCCCATGAAGGGTGCCGTGCAGGGCGTGGCCACCACGGCGGCGAGAATGCCGGTGAAGAACGAGCCCTGATAGCCGCCGCGCTGCGCCAGTCCCTCGCCGATACCGGCGAAGCTGCCGCCGATATGAAACACGCCGGATAGGCTGAGGCCCATGGCAAACAGCAGATAGGCCAGCACGGCGATCACCAGCGGCATCTGCAGCTGGAAACCCCAGCCGATCTGTGCGCCGGCCGCGCGCAAGCCGAGCAGCAATCCGGCGAGTGCGCCGAAGCTGAGCAGAATCCCGAGCGTATAGGCCATGCCATGGCGGCGCATCTGCACCCTGCCCGTGCCGGCATGACCGACCAGCGCGAGGATCTTGATCGACAGCACCGGGAAGACGCAGGGCATCAGGTTGAGCAGCATGCCGCCCAGCATCGCGAGCACCACCGCCTGCAGGATCGCGGTCCAGTCCGCCGTTGCCATCATGGGCGCGGCCGCGCCATAGGCGATCTCGGTGAATTCAAACGCCTGGCGCTGCTGCGTGCCGCCGGTGTCTTCGGTGAGCACCAGCAGGCCACCGGTCTGCTGCGGCAGGCCGGCGGCGGCAAAGCTGCCGCGCTTCAGGGTCAGCGTCAGGCGGTCGGCATCCACCTGCATCGGCTGCGCTGCGGCATGTTCGATCATCGCTTCCTGATGCGGCAGGAAGGCAGCACTGTGAATGCGGTCGGCCCGCAGGCCCGGCACGGCGACATGCAGGACATAACCATCCGGCGTGGTTTCCATGCGCGCCGACCACGGCGACAGTTGCGCAAGGCTCTGGCGCGCGGTGGCGAATGCGGCGGCGGTTGCCGGATTGGCGCCGCCATTGCCGGCGGCCAGCGGAAGATCGAGCGTGGCCTCGCCCGGGATGCATTCCTTCTGGCAGACCAGCCAGTTCACATCGGCCTTCAGCGCAATCTGCGACGGCATCTCCGCCGGCGGTGTGATCTGCGTCAGCAGCAGGATCTCGCCTTCGTAGCCATAGTTGACCAGATGCGCGATCGGAATGCGCTCCGGCACCGGCCAGACGACCGGTCCCGCCGTGAAGCCCGGCGGCAGAGTCCAGCGGATCTCCGTCGCCAACCCTGAATCGCCGGGATTGCGCCAGTAGGTATGCCAGTGCTCGGCCATGCGCAGGCGGACACCGACCCAGAAGGGTTCGCCGCCGCGGATAACGGCGGGTTCCGCCAGCAGCGTGGCAGCGACCAGATCGTTACCGGAAAGCTGGGGCTGAACCTGCGCCTGGGCCGGAAGGACAAGGCCGACGGCCAGCGCCGCTGCGAGAGCGGCCTGCTGAAGCAGGCGGAAAAAACCGAGGCGGCGCATGCCATAAAAATCCCGTAAAACCGCCTGCGGAGCAAGTGACTTCCGCCTCACAAGGCCGCGAGGCCGCTGCCGCCCTGCCTGATTTTTCAGCTAAAACGCGAAGGACACGCTGAACGCACCGAACTGGTCGCTGGCATTCTGGCTTTCATATTCGCGGGTGCGCAGCACATGGGTATAGGCGAGCCGCACGCCATCGACCACCACGGCGACGCCGAACTGCGCGTCGCCGACATAGTGTTCCTTCCTGGTGCTGCGGCTGTCGACGAAGGTGTTGCCGTCGAGAAAGATGTTATGCGCCACGGCGCGGCCATCGACGCCGGCAAACAGATACCAGCCGAAGCCGCCCGGTGCCTTCTCGAAATAGCCCGAACCGGGCAGGCTGGGCTGCACGCGCGGCGGGCCGTAATCGATCGGCAGATTCTGGCCGAAGCGGAACATCATGCCGCTGTTGGCATAGACATAGACATTGCCGAGCGCGGCACCGGCATGCGGCGTGGCATCGATGCCGAACCCGCCCGGCAGCTTGAATTCTGGCGACTGCCAGCTGCGCTGGTAGGTGAACTGCAGGGTCGGCTCGTTCTTCAGCTGGGTGGCCCAGCCCTGCGCCTCGGGGGAATCGACAATCGAATGGATGACATCCTGGGTCTGATGCGCCAGCGAGGCCGGGCCGACCACGCCGACACTGACCAGGAACTGATCGAGCACCTGGCCGGTGCGCGCCACCACGCCGACCGAACCATAGAGCCAGCCGGCATAGGGCCGGTCATTGGCGGGCGGATTGCGCAGCAGCTTGTCAGACGCCGTGTACATATTCTGGCCCAGCGCATATTCGACGCGGATGTCGCTGTGCCATTTCAGCATCGGCACTTCCATCGCCAGATCGCGCAGCCATTCGGGCTCGGCGTTTTTCGGCGTCAGGTAGCTGAAGCGGGCGCCGCTCGTGTAGCGATGGTCGGTGTTGTAGAATAGATCGTTTTCTAGGACGAAGCTGAAAATGCCCACCTGCGGCTCGGCCTGCTTGGCGAGATCGGGCGGATCGGCCGCATGGCTGAGCGGCGCGGCGAGCACAATGGCAGCGAAGGCGGCAACGGAGATTTTCTGGGACATCAAACGGCAGACACTCTTTATGAGGTGAGGCTCGCCCCTCTTGCCCGGCGAATATGGCATGAACGGGGCAGACATGATGTTTCTATCCATCACACTCAATCCAGGCCCGGCCGCGAGCGCATGCTTTTCACCCCCGACCGCTTGGTCTTCGATTCCAGCCGGCGCTTTTTCGACCCCAGCGTCGGCCGGGTCGCCCGGCGCGGCTTGGGCACCACGGCAGCAGCCTGGATCAGCGCCACCAGGCGGTCGATCGCATCCTGCCGGTTGCGCTCCTGGCTGCGATGCTGCTGCGCCGTCATCACCAGCACGCCATCGAGCGTCAGCCGGCTGCCGGCGAGCTTTTCCAGCCGCGCCCGCACATCGTCGGAAAACGCCGTCGAGTGCCGCACATCGAAGCGCAGCTGGACCGCCGTCGACACCTTGTTGACATTCTGGCCGCCGGGGCCGGAGGCGCGGACGAAGCTGATCTCGATCTCGCGCGGATCGAGGCTGATGCGATGGGTGACACGAATCATGGCGGGCACCCTAGCCGGCCCCTGCCCCCTTGCCCAGTCAGGTTGGGCCCAGTCAGGTTGGGCCCAGCCAAATCCGCCGGAAACGGGGGAATGATATCATTGCTATCAAATCGACCTTGTTTGCGCCTGTTTGAGCTTATTCCGGCTTATTCCAGCGTATCTGACTCTAATTCCAGCTAGGTCAGGGCCTGATCCAGCTTAGCCTGACGTCATTCCGGCTTATTCGAGCGTAAATGCCCTCACGGCCTTGTCGTGACTGCAAAATAGCTTAGAACATAATAGCAACATTCTGTCCTGCCCACAAGCTGGCTTTCCCCTCCGCCAGCCAGCAAGATGCGGGCTGTCCGCTGCTGAAGAAACGAGCCCGATGAAAACCGTCCTGCATGTCGGCTGCGGCCCGCGCGATGCCAGCCCGCTGCATGCCACCTTCCGCAATCCCGACTGGCGCGAACTTCGCCTCGATATCGACCCGGATGTGCGGCCCGATATCGTCGGCAGCATGACCGACATGCATGCGGTGCCGACCGCATCGGTGGAAGCGCTGTGGTCATCGCACAATATCGAACATCTGGAAGCCCATGATGTGGCCACCGCGCTGGCGGAATTCCGCCGCGTGCTGAAACCCGGCGGCTTCGCCCTGATCGTGACGCCCGATATCCAGGAAGTCTGCCGCCATGTCGCCGAGGGCAAGCTGGAAGACACGCTCTACACCGTGCCGGCCGGGCCAATTGCCGCCATCGACATCCTCTATGGCTGGCGCCGCGAACTGGCCAACGGCAAGACCTATATGGCGCATCGCACCGGCTTCACCCGCGATACGCTGAAGGCCAAGCTGAATGCGGCCGGCTTCGGCCTTGTCGCCGTGCAGGCCAACCAGAAGGCGCTGGAACTGATGGCGATTGCTTTCGGCACGGCGCCGGATCAGGCCAGCCTGCAGGCGGTGCTGAAGTCGCTGTAGAGGCTTACGCCTTGCGCAGAAACTCGCGCAGATCCTCGTAGATCCGCTTGCTCATGGCGTCGGCGCCATTCAGCATCAGGCCGAGCTGGGTGCGGTTGACGCCCAGCTGCTGCGCCAGCTCGTCCATGGTCATTTTCGATTCCGCGCAGGCCTCGGCTACCGCCTGTACCGACATGCCCTCGGCATAATAGCGGCCGTAGACCACCTTGACCTTGAACTCGATGGGTTTGCGCTTCTGCACCGGGCTGGCGACTTCACTGGGCGAGCGCAGGCGCAGCGGCGGCTGTGCCAACGGCTCTTCGATGCTGTGCTGCATCGCCTCTGCCAGCAGATCTGGCAGCGACTGGCTCTTGCCAATCGTGTTGTCGAGCAGGCGGCGCACGGTCTCGATCAGTTCGGTTTCGATCCGCGGCAGCATATGCGCCTCGCCGAAGCTGTCGTAATAGCCGCTGATCTCGCCCAGACGATCACGGCGACGGGTGAGGAAATCGCGCGCCCCCAGCGGTACGCTGCGGCCATGTTCGCCGATGCGCACGATGAAGATGCGGGTGGCGTTGACCTCGACGATGCAGACCTGCCAGCGCAGATTGACCAGGTTATGCGCCAGCTTTTCGCGCCGGCCATGCTCGAACTGCGGCAGCTGGCCCTCGACCAGGTCGACCAGCACATAGAACTTGTCGATCTCGTCGATGTAGTTGCGGAAGCTGTCGAAGCTGGCGGCGAACGAGTCCGGCTCGGCAATGCGGCGGATAATCGACACGCCCTGCAGCTCCGCTTTGTTGAGCAGGTCGTTCAGCTGGGCGAGTGTGGTCTGGCCGGGCATGATCTTTGTAGGGATTATACCGCCGGGACTTCGCCCCCCGCAATCTGGAATGGTTTTCAAAATGGTGACGTCGTCACCCGGAAGACGCCGCGCATGCGGCTGTATGGGCAATGCCGGGCCCTGGGGCCCGGGTACAACCTGACGGGTTGTCTGCGCAGTTAAAAAGAGATTCGTATGTTGACCTATAATCGCTTGCATTGCCGGCGCGATGGCGCAGCGATAGACTGCAATCAACATAATTATAATGTGCATGGGAAACGCGCCATTGCAGTCACGCCTGAAGGGCGAACTGAACCCGCAGCTGGATGATGCGCCGGAACTGCGCTCTCTGCTCGATTACTGGCGCGACAAATCCCCGCCCGCCGGCATCCCGAACCGCAGCGCCATCGAACCCGCCGAACTCAAGAGCCATCTGGGCTCGCTGTTCATCGTCGAGCCGCTGCCGGGTGAAGAGGATTTCCGCTATCGCCTGATCGGCGCCGACATCACCGCGATCAACGGCCAGGAATTCACCGGCAGCACGGTGCGGCAGCTGATGCACGGCCTGTCGAAAGTGGATGCCGATGCGATGATCAACGCCTATCAGATCGTGGTGCGCAAACGCGCCATCCTGCGCGCGCGCGGCCGGCTGATCTGGGCGCAGAAGGATTATCTGGAATTCGACTCCCTGCATCTGCCGATCCGCGCGCCAGACGACAGCGCAACCTGGTTGCTGGGCAAGATGACGGTGCTGGAAATGTCGTTCGCCACCGGCATCGCGCCCAGCCTGCAGGGCCGCGGCGCGGCATAGGCGTCGGGCACGTAGAAACTCAGACGCCGATATCCTCGTTCCACAGCGCCGGCTGCGCGGCGATGAAATCGCGCATCAGTGCGATGCAGGTGGCATCCTGCAGCACATCGACGGCCACGCCGCGGCTGCGCAGCAGGTCTTCCTCGCCCATGAAGGTGTGGTTCTCGCCGACGATCACCTTCGGGATGCCATAGAGCAGGATGGCGCCGCTGCACATCGCGCAGGGCGACAGCGTGGTGTAGAGCGTGGCAGCGCGATAGACGCTGGCCGGCTGGCGACCGGCATTCTCGAAGGCATCCATCTCGCCATGCAGGATGGCGCTGCCCTGCTGCACCCGGCGGTTATGGCCGCGGCCGATGATGCGGCCCTGATACACGATCACCGACCCGATGGGGATGCCGCCCTCGGCGAGGCCGGCGCGGGCCTCGTCGATGGCGGCTTGGAGGAAGGGGTCCATGGGGTTCTCGTACAATGCGTCGTTACAGCGGTTTCAGTCTTTCCTGAATTACATTTACTAATGAATACATGATCGAGTGGATATGCCGTGAAATTTCGCCAGACGCCAGAAATGCCTTCCCTCTACGCGATTGATCGAACTCTCTTGCTTTCAGCATGCACGATCATGGAGTCTTCCATTTTGCCCCAGTATATATTCATTTGACCGCACAGCCTATTCAGATAGGCGGAGCATATAAAGCAAGGATGCCCGAGATCTTTTCCGCCTGCCAACACCACCCCTCGCGGTTCGGCCAGACAATAACAACAAAAAGGCTTTAACGGCTTTGAGAGCCACTTGCCCGCAATACCCGACCTGTCAGAAAGCCTTGTGGTACCTTTTCCGATGGCAGCGATTTCCGCTAAATTGCAGAGATTATGAAACCTAAGGCGCCAAAAAGATGGATAAGAAACTTCAGGCAGCCCATGCAGCGTGCTTAAAGCACGCCGAAGACGTATTGCAGTCTGCCGAATCCTTGGTGACGGCAAATAAGTCGCATATCGCCTATCACCTTGCGGCACTTGCCCTGGAAGAAATAGGAAAGGCCGCCCTGATAGTTGCAAGCGGAGTTGCTGCCCCGTATCGGGAGACGGCGTGGGCAGATCGTAAACTAGACGATCACGAGTGGAAGCTATCATGGGCGATTTGGACGCCCGCGATAGGCGGCGGAAAAACCACGCCACAAGCCTTAGAGAACGCCCGAAACCTTGCACGGACGATACACCACCGCCGGCAAGCGGGAATGTATTTCGAGGCAGATGGAAATAGCAATTTCCGTGAACCGTCGGAAATCGTCACGAAAGAACATACAGAGCAATTGATGGACTTTGTCCGCGCGCGCTTAGTGCTTGAACAGTCCGGCACGTGGGACACTGGCGATCAAAACGGTGCCGACTTGGAATGGCTTCTGACGGCGACGGAAGATTCCGATAGATCGAAGCGCGTATTTAACGCGAAATCCATGAAAATCCTTGAGCAGTGCGGGGGTGACCCCAAGCGCTGGATTAAGGCCGTAAAAGAGCAAATCGCAGAGGAAGACGCCGCATTCAAACTCGCCTTGGAAAAGGAGGTAGCGCGCGCAATACCCAATGGCCAGGACGCTCAGAAACCCAAGTGGAAGGTTCGGGTAAAGCTCCGCACTGCAAGTCACAAGATCAAGCCCAGGCCCCTTGCCAATTGGACCAAGATCGACGCCCATATTCAGTTGCATCCGGTACCGGGAAAAAAGGATCAACTATACGTCGATATTGTTTTGCCTGCCTCGGTGCCTATGAGTGAAGTGTATCGCCTCGGATGGGACGCGCACCGTAAATACGCTCTATCCTTAAACATCGCCACTCTGGGATTCTTCTGGTGGGAGCTACCAGAGGACGGGGACTCATACCTTGAAAGCGTGCGCGACTTGGACAGCAACCAGGTTGTAAAAATGGGAACCGGCCCAACGCTACTGGACTGGCGCAAGTCTAACATTAACGATGGAAATCTTATTCAAGTCGCTCAGTGCATGTACGCGCTTTCACGCCTTCCGCCTGAAGCGGGCACGCTGATTTTCAGTCCATACCTTCAAGCGATGGCTTTTCTTGGAAAAAGCGATGTTCACCACTCCTTTGCCATCGAGGTAGCCGACCTATTTGTCACTACTTTTAGCCGCGCGATAGCGCACTTCTCGGAGCTTGATGTTTCTCCGGCAGCTTTAGAAAACAGCATGCGATCTGCTGTCACAGACGTTCTCTCTCCGGCCATGGCCGATGAACTGGTACCGCTGGCAATGAAGGCTATCAATGTTAAGAAGACGGTGCTGGAAGAGCATGATGCAGCTTATGAACCGATCACTATTGCCGATGCCGCCAAGCTGAAGGTTACCTGTGATGCGTATCTGCGCAAGCATCTATTGCACCTCGCCACAGAGCGTATCGCAAAAGAGTACCCAGAGATGACACAGGAAAATCCAGCGCAAGGCACCGCCTCTAAATCTCCCTAAGACAGTCCTAAGGTAGATTAGAAGCACTTGAACAATGCCTACGAAGGCGCGGCCCGCCTAGCTTGCAGCGGGCGATCACAGGGAGAGTCTACACCACAGTACACCTTGGGCGACGTTCTCAGTCTGGCCATGGGATTGATAAAAGGCCTTCTCGCCGCCGCCGATAGCCAAAAGTGTGCTCTGGCGCTTGGCGACCCCAACGGGATTCGAACCCGTGTCTTCACCGTGAAAGGGTGACGTCCTAGGCCTCTAGACGATGGGGTCGGCCTGTGGCTGACCGAATCAAACGACCCGGAAAGCGGCCCCGGTTGCCCGGTGCGACGCGGTGTGTACCGGGTCGCTGCGCACAAATCAATAGCTGCTCCCCCGCCCGAGTCCGCCAGGCTTTCCAAGGCCAGGCCACCACCTGCACTGGTTTCGGACCAATTTTGAATATGGTTCACTTTACCGGGGCGCGATTTGCCGGAAGAGGCAGCATACTGCGCATTAAATTGGCATTTGGAACAAGGATTTAGCCTTGTCGGTCCCGAACCATTGTGTTTAGGTTCGGAGTCATGAACGAAATGACGCTCAAGCCCTCTCATCGCGTCGGCAGTGCCACTGAGGCCGTCGGCGTGTTGCGCAAACTGCTGGTCGAGCATTCGGCCTTCCCGGAAAATCCACTGCCCACCGAACGCGACCTGTCGGCCCGCCTGGGCGTCAGCCGCCGCGTGGTGCGCCAGGCGCTGTCGGAGCTGGAAGCCGAGGGCAAGATCTGGCGCCGCCAGGGCAAGGGCACCTTCATCGGCCCGGCGCCCTCTTCCTCGGCGCCGACGCTCAGCCGGCTGGCCAGCCGCACGAATTTCTACGAGATCATGGAAGTGCGGCTGCATATCGAGCCGAGCATTGCCGGGCTGGCTGCCCATCGCGCCAGCGCCGAGCAGATCGCGATGATCCAGCGCCTGGCCGAACGCGTCGCCGCTGCCGGCCTCGACACCGAGCCGGCCACGCTGGAACGCTGGGACAGCGCGTTTCACCGCAGCCTGGCCGAAGCCGCCGGCAACCGGCTGTTCCTCGACCTGTTCGAGGTGATCGACAAGATCCGCTACGATCCCTCCTGGCAGAGCACGCGCGCCCGCGCCCGCACGCCGGACGGCAAGACGCGCTCGGCGAACCAGCATCTGGAGATCGCCGCCGCCATCGCCGCCCGCGATTCCGTCCGCGCGACGCAGATCATGCGCCAGCATATCGCCTCGCATCAGGAAGCCCTGCTGAAAGCCATGAACACCGACCAGCCGGGCTGAACCGTTTCATCCACTGCGCACCAGTATCGGACCCGCGTATCATGAAAATTCCTTTCGCCTTCACCACCCGCCCCGAGATCAAGGGCACCTTCGGCGTCGTCGCCACCACGCACTGGATCGCATCATCGGCCGCCATGGGCGTGCTGGAGCGCGGCGGCAATGCGTTTGATGCCGCCGTCACCGCCGGTTTCGTGCTGCATCTGTGCGAGCCGCATCTGAATGGCGCCGGCGGCGACCTGCCGGCTCTGCTGTGGAATGCCAAGGCGGGCAAGATCGAGGTGCTGTGCGGCCAGGGCCCGGCGCCGGAGAAAGCAACGATTGCGCATTTCAAATCGCTGGGCCTCGACCTGATCCCCGGTTCCGGCCTGCTGGCGCCCTGCGTGCCGGGTGCGGTGGATGGCTGGCTGCTGATGCTGCGCGACTATGGCACCATCGATATTGCCGAGGCGCTGGCGCCGGCGATCTATTATGCCGAGACCGGCACGCCGCTGGTGCCGCGCGTGATCGACACCATCGGCACCGTGCAGAAGCTTTTCCAGGATGAATGGAAGACCTCGGCCGCGCTGTGGCTCGACCGGACCGGCGCGCTGCCCAAGCCTTACGCGCTGTTCAAGCAGCCCGGCCTCGCCGCGACCTATCGCAAGCTCGGCAGCAC
>NZ_CALRUC010000048.1:0-30584 GCF_943371255.1 Ferrovibrio terrae
ATCGAGACTGCAAACAGTGGATGCGGGCGGCTTCGGTTCATCCATGGCCAAAGTGTAGCGCAGAGACGCGTGGCTGTCGTCATCGACCTGTCATCGCAGCGGCATCGCAGTGTCATGCTTGGCCGTTACCGACTCTCCTCCCATACACCAAACAGGGGGAATCGGAATGAAACCGATCGCACTTGCACTGATTTCGGCCGGCCTGCTCGCCGGCGTCGCCAATATGGATGCGGCCTGGGCCCAGGACGCCAAGCCGTTCCGCGCCACCGTCGTCGGGCATGTCTTTCTGCCGGCGGAAAGCTTCGTGCCGGCGCCGGCCGATGCGCCGGCCATGCTGAAGACCTCGGGCAAGTTCACCGGGGCGGCGCGCAACGACAAGCTGCGCAGTGTCGAGGGCGTCTCGGCGCTGTCGGACAAGGCCGCGCCGCGCAAGATCGGCATCAGCCTGCCCTTCGAGGGCCAGCCGGTGCAGGGTTTTTCCGGCATCCGTTCGCTCGGCAACGGCGAATTCATGGTCGTCACCGACAACGGCTTTGGCAACAAGGCCAACTCGCCCGATGCCATGCTGATGTTTCACAAGCTGAAGATCGACTTCGCCAGCGGCCAGATTCAGCGGCAGGAAACGCTGTTCCTGCATGACCCGGACAAGAAAGTGCCGTTCCTGATCGTCAATGAAGGCACCGACAAGCGCTATCTCACCGGCGCCGATTTCGACCTGGAATCGTTCCAGCTGGCCGGTGACACGATCTGGTTCGGCGATGAATTCGGCCCCTATCTGATCGCCACCGACCGCCAGGGCAAGGTCAAGCAGATCGTCGAGACCAAGGTGAACGGCAAGCCGGTGCGCTCGCCCGATCATTATGCCGTGCGCACACCGGGCGCGCCGGGTGCGGTGACTTTCGAATCGCGCCGCAGCAAGGGCTATGAGGGCATGGCGGCCAGCAAGGATGGCAAGTTCCTCTATCCGCTGCTGGAAGGCGCGCTGTGGGATGCCGCTGCCAACGGCACCGAGAAGGGCGCTGACGGCAAGGAATACCTGCGCATCCTCGAATTCGATCTGGCCAAGAATGACTGGACCGGCCGCAGCTGGAAATATCGCCTTGAAGTCAACGGCAACAGCATCGGCGACTTCAACATGATCGATGCCAGCACCGGCATGATCATCGAGCGCGACGACACCGAGGGCAGTCAGGCCCAGGCCTGCAAGGGCGCGGTTGCGCCCGACTGCTTCAACGTGCCGGCCAAGTTCAAGCGGGTCTACAAGATCGACTTCAGCCAGGCGGACTCGGAAGGCTATGTGAAGAAGGTCGGCTATATCGACCTGATGGACATGGCCGATCCGAACAAGAAGGCCAGGCAGGGCGGCGAAGCGGGTGAAGGCGGTCAGCGCCTGACCTTCCCCTTCTTCACCATTGAGAATGTCGATGTGGTCGACGCCACGCATATCATCGTCGGCAACGACAACAATCTGCCCTATTCCTCGGGTCGCCAGCTCGGCAAGAGCGACGACAACGAGTTCGTGCTGCTCGAAGTGAAAGACTTCCTCGCCGCCAAGTAGGCGTATCGCTCAGGAAGCCCGGCTGGATCTGTTCCAGCCGGGCTTTTTTTTACGGTGCAACGGCGACCTTGATCCAGGCGGCGACGTCATCGCGCGCGACCACCGGCGTGGTCAGGTGGTTGGCGGCAACCTCGAGATATTTGCTCTTCGGATTGTCCTGCAGCTTGTCGAACACATAACCGCGGCCGCGCTGGTAGATCGGGTCGGCATTGCCGACCACCCAGAGCACGGCGGTGCTCGCGGGCATCTTGAGTGCGGTCACCGACATCTCCGCGTCCGAAGTCGGATCGAAAAAGGACAGGTAGTCCTTTGCGGTCATGCGCACCTGCAGAATCCTGCCCTGGTTATTATCGTTGAAGTCCTTGCGCGTGTCGCCCTGACCGGCGGCCACCAGCCGGCGTGCCTCTTCGAGGCTGTCGGCTGTCCCCTTGGCTCCTGCGTAGAATACCGGGATGTGACCCGGCGCCAGCAACGCAACCGCATCCACATTGCCGCTGCGTGCGGCATAGCTCATCGCCGCCGGGCAGCCCATGCTGTGGCCGGCGATCACGATCTTGGCCGCGCCACGGCTGCGCAGGGTTTTCACATGATTGTCGATCTCGGCCATTGCCTTGTCCCAGTTGCCGTCGATATAGCGCCGGGCCGACCAGGGCATGTCGGGCATCAATGTGATCATGCCCTCATGATCCAGCTTGGCTTTCAGACTGCCGAAATTCGGGTCGTTCGGGCTACCGGGATTTTTCCCGTGCAGCATGAGGACACCAATCTTGTCCTGGGCCAGTGCTGTCGTCGTCAAAGCCAGCCATGCCACCGCCAGCGCGACGATCAGTTGCTTGAATCCCATCTGCCCCCCCTTTTGTTGGCCACGATACTGGGCAACAAGCGGAGAGGCAGCAAGCCTCACGCCGGGCGGGCGATATCCCAGTCGGCTGCCTTGCCCATGGCGCCGTCGGGCAGGCTGAGGCCGAAGGTGAGATGGCGCGGACGCTCGATCGGCAGCAACTGCTTGCGCAGCCAGTCTTCCACCATGCGGCGCAGGCTGGCGATTTCGGTCGCGGTATCTTTCGGCACGACATAGGCCTTCAGGCGCAGGGTGCGGCCAACGCGATAGGGCCGCACGCGGGCTGCGGCAATTTCAGGATGCTGGCGCAGCACGGCTGCAACATGCTCGGGGTTCACGTTGATGCCGCCGATCTGGATGGCGCCGTCGCGCCGGCCCACCACGACAAATCCGCCGGCCCGGTCCACCACGGCCAGGTGATCGGGTAACGCCACCACCTGGTCGCGGCTGCGGTGGCGCAACATCGTGGTGCCGCCGGCAAAGCGCCAGTAGGGAAACAGGGTGAAGCCGGCGTCGGGGGTGTCGCGCCAGCCGATACCGGCGGTCTCGCTGGAGCCGTAGAGTTCCACCAGTCGGGTGAAGCCGGCGGCCTGCACGGCACGTGCGGTATCCGCCGGGCAGGGCGCAGTGGAGGTGATGCCGCGCACCTGTGGCGGGATCGGGCGGCGGGTTTCGCTCAAGGCCTGCCAGATCTGCGGGAAGCCGACCACCAGGTCGCCGGGCTGCAACTGCTCGGCCACGGCGGCCGGCCGCAGGCCGCGCAGGTCGATGAAGCCGGCGCCATAGCGTTGCGGCAGCAGCAGCACGAACATGAAGCCATAGATGTGATGCGAGGGCACCAGGCCGACGACGCGGCGGATATTAGCGCCAGCAGGTTCATGCAGGCCGGCCTGGAATTCCAGTTCCTCGACGAAACGAGCCCAGCTGTGGCGGATCGCTTTCGGTGCGCCGGTGCTTCCAGAGCTGCGAAAGGTGAGGTCGCCGGCACCGCCACGCGCCGTGAAGGCCTCCTGCAGCAGCCTGAGCCAGTCGCCGAAGTGCCGTGCGGCGGCAAAATCTTGCGGCAGGGTCAGGCCGAACAGCAAGGACAGGGTTTCGGCAACCGCCTGTCGTTCGCGGGTGGCGAAACCTTCCAGCCGCAGATCGTCGGGCCACAGTGCCGGCAGCGCAGGCGCTGAGCCGCGCAGGCGCAGCACCTCTGCCTGGCCGGCATCGCTGACCACGCGGCGCAAGACATCGGTATCGCTGAACCAGTGATGGGCTGAAATCGACATGGCCGTATTTTAGCCGGCCTTGGCGGCTTGGCGGGCGTCATTTCCGCGTGAGGATATGCGCCGTTTATACAGGGTGCCCGGCTTGCCCGGCCGGGACGACCCCCGTAGATTGCGGACATCCTGTTTTCCGCCCGAGTCGCGCCCCAGCGGCCGGGCCTTGCCGTGACCCGCCATGCTCAATCCCCGTATCGACGAACTCAGCGACTATCCTTTCGCCCGTTTGCGCACCCTGCTCGATTCCGAGCCGCTGCCGGCCGGCATGGCACCGATCAATCTCTCGATCGGCGAGCCGTCGCATCCGCTGCCGCCGATGGTGATCGAGCAGATGACGGCGGACCTGAGCATTCTCAACCGCTATCCCACCATCAACGGCACGCCGGAATTCCGTTCCGCCTGCGCCGCCTGGATCACGCGCCGCTACAAGCTGCCGGAAAATCTGATCGAGCCCGAGACGCAGATCGTGGCGCTGACCGGCACGCGCGAAGGCCTGTACATGATCGCCAATGTGATCGTGCCGCAGAAGAAGGGTCCGAAAGGCGAGCGCCCGCTGGTGCTGATGCCCAACCCGTTCTACCAGACCTATGTGGGTGCGGCGGTGGCGGCTGGTGCCGATCCGTATTTCATGCCCGCCACGGCGGAAAACGGCTTCCTGCCTGATTTCAAATCGCTGGACAAGGACACGCTGCAGCGCACGGCGCTGGTCTATATCTGCTCACCGGCCAACCCGCAGGGCGCGGTCGCCAGCGTGGACTATCTGGCGCATCTGATCGAACTGGCGCGCGAGCATGATTTCGTCGTCGCCTTCGATGAATGCTATGCCGAGATCTACGACCAGGTGCCGCCGCCAGGTGGCCTCGATGCCGCACTGCATCTGGCCGGCAACACGGTCGGCCAGGATGCGCTGAAGAATATCGTGGTGTTCCATTCGCTGTCCAAGCGCTCCAGCGCGCCGGGGCTGCGCTCGGGCTTCTGCACCGGCGATCTGGAGATCACCAAGGCCTTCATCAAGCTGCGCAACTATGGCTGCACCGGCATGATGATGCCGGTGGCCGCTGCCTCTGCCGCGTTGTGGCGCGACGAGAAGCATGTGGAAGAAAACCGCGCGATGTATCGGCAGAAGTTCGACATGGCGCAGAATGTGCTGGGCAACCGCTTCGGCTTCTTCCGCCCGGCCGGCGGTTTCTATCTCTGGCTCGATGTCGGCGACCCCGAGGCCATGGCACTGCGCCTGTGGCGCGAGGCGGCCATCCGCAGCCTGCCCGGCAATTACCTGACCCGGCCGGAAAATGGCGGAGAACGGGCCGGAAAGACCTATCTGCGGCTTGCCCTGGTCTCGGATATCCCGACCACCCAGGTCGCGCTTCAACGCATTGGTAACGTTCTCGGGGGTTAACTGGTCAGGCTAGGGCGAATCGGCCCGGGTCGGCGGCCGTGTATGCGCGCCGGTATGGTTAATCTGTGAGGAACGGCATGGCTGCCAGGTCGAAGAAGAAGCGGTCTTTCTTCCCCGAGGGATTTGACGATTTCCTGCGCATGCGGGCCCGCGAGGGCGGCGGCATCCTGATCCTCGGCCTGGGCTTCCTGCTGGCGCTGGCGCTGGCGAGTTTTGATCCCGCCGATCCCAATTTCAATCACGCCACGCCCAAGGCGCCGCATAACTGGCTCGGCCTGCCGGGCGCCTATGTTGCCGATGTGCTGCTGCAGACCCTGGGCCTCTCGGCCTGGCTGTTCGTGCTGCTGCTGGCCAGCTGGGGCTTCCGCATCGTGTCGCATCGTGGCCTGCCGCGCTGGTGGCTGAATGTGGCGCTGGTGCCGCTCACCCTGATCCTGTTCGCGGCCTTCGCGGCTGCGCTGCCCGTGCCCACGGTCTGGGCATTGCGCGCCGGGCTTGGTGGCGTGGTCGGCGATTTCATCCTCTATCACCAGC
The DNA here is from genome assembly GCF_943371255.1 of Ferrovibrio terrae. Classification (GTDB taxonomy): domain Bacteria; phylum Pseudomonadota; class Alphaproteobacteria; order Ferrovibrionales; family Ferrovibrionaceae; genus Ferrovibrio; species Ferrovibrio terrae_B. The sequence continues at coordinate 5,601 of NZ_CALRUC010000048.1, forward strand.
TGGTGCCCTTCGGCGTCATGTTTGGCATGCCGATCTCCGCCGTGCTGCCGGCCGTGCTGTGCTTTGGCTTTGCCGTGCTGTGCTTCTATTTCGCCTCGGGCCTCAGCATGAGCGAATGGCGTAGCATGGGCGCGGGGCTCGGCTTCGGTGCTGCTGCCACCGCGGGTCTTGCGGCGCAGGGTATCTATCAGGGCGGCAAGGCTGCCGTGCGTGCCGGCCAGGAAACGCAAGGCTTTTTCGGCCGGCTGAAGGCCGCCTTCACCCGCGACGACGAGGACGACAAGCCGGTGGTCCGCAAGGCCGAGCCGAGCTTTGGCAAGGCCAAGGCGGCGAAGTCCGCTGCCGAGGACGACTATGTCGATCCTGATGATCTCGATGAATCCGACGACGAGGATGAAGACGACCTGCCGCGCCTGCCCACGGCCAAGCGGGCCGATGAGGGCCGCGTCACCCGCCGCATCGAAAAGCCGCGCACCGGCGTGCGTGCCGCGCGCGAGGCGCAGACCACGCTCAATCTGGGCGATGCCGGCGATTTCGAGCTGCCGGAACTGTCGCTGCTGAAACCCGCACCGGCCGATAGCGCGCGCGAGAAGATCAACGAGGATGCGCTGGAGCAGAATGCCCGCATGCTCGAATCGGTGCTGAACGAATTCGGCGTGCAGGGCGAGATCACCAAGGTGCGCCCCGGCCCGGTCGTCACCTTGTATGAACTCGAACCCGCGCCCGGCACCAAGTCGAGCCGCGTGATCGGCCTCAGCGACGATATCGCCCGCTCGATGAGCGCGCTGTCGGCCCGCGTCGCCGTCATCCCCGGCCGCAATGCCATCGGTATCGAATTGCCCAATGCCAAGCGCGAGACGGTGTACCTGCGCGAATTGTTGGCCTCGGCCGAATTCGAGAGCCCGTCCACCAAGCTGGGCCTGGCGCTCGGCAAGGATATCGGCGGCTCGGCCATCATCGCCGACCTGACCAAGATGCCGCATCTGCTCGTCGCCGGCACCACCGGTTCGGGCAAGTCGGTGGCGATCAACACCATGATCCTGTCGCTGCTCTACAAGCTGACGCCGGATCAGTGCCGTTTCATCATGGTCGATCCCAAGATGCTGGAACTCTCCGTCTATGACGGCATCCCGCATCTGCTCGCCCCGGTGGTCACTGAGCCGGGCAAGGCTGTGGTGGCACTGAAATGGACCGTGCGCGAGATGGAGGACCGCTATCGCAAGATGTCGGAACTCGGTGTGCGCAACATCGCCAGCTACAACGAGCGACTGGCCCAGGCACGCGCCAAGGACGAGAAACTCGGTCGCACCGTGCAGACCGGCTTCGATCCCGATACCGGCAAGCCGATGTATGAAGAGCGGCCGATCGACCTCAACCCGCTGCCCTTCATCGTTGTCATCGTCGACGAGCTGGCCGACCTCATGCTGGTCGCCGGCAAGGATATCGAGGCCGCCATCCAGCGCCTGGCGCAGATGGCGCGCGCCGCCGGCATCCATCTGATCATGGCCACCCAGCGCCCGTCGGTCGATGTCATCACCGGCACGATCAAGGCGAATTTCCCGACCCGCATCTCCTTCCAGGTGACGTCGAAGATCGACAGCCGCACCATCCTGGGCGAACAGGGTGCCGAGCAGCTGCTCGGCATGGGCGACATGCTGTTCATGCCGGGTGCCGGCCGTATCAGCCGCGTGCACGGGCCGTTCGTGTCGGATGAAGAAGTCGAGCGCGTGGTCAAGATGCTGAAGGACCAGGCCGAGCCGATCTATGTGGAAGCCGTGACCGCCGATGCCGATGGCGGCAAATACGGCGCGCCGGGCTCCGGTGGCGAGGGCGGCGGCAGCGAGGAAGATACATTGTATGACCAGGCCGTGGCGCTGGTCTGCCGCGAGCGCAAGGCCAGCACATCCTTCATCCAGCGCCATCTGCAGATCGGCTACAACCGTGCCGCCCGCATCATGGAACGCATGGAAAAGGAAGGCGTGGTCGGCGGTGCCAACCATGTCGGCAAGCGCGAAGTGCTCGCCCGCAATATCGAAGCGGCGGAGTAGGGCCAGCCAATGGGAGATTGGATGGCATACGTTGTCATCGCCCCATTTGTGCTCGCTTGCCTGATCGGTTTTGTTGCTGGAGTGGTGACCTTTGGCAGTGCTGCCTTGGTTGTTGCCAGCCGCAAGCCTGATCGAACACCGAATGGGTTCTTCGCGTGGTTTGATCCCATAGATGGTCTGAAGCTGTGGCTGGCGCCGCGGGAGATGCTTACCGAAACCGGCCAGCGCCACTGGCATCGTCTCTGGAAGGCCGGGGGAGTATTCTTAGGTTCTGCGCTTTTCGCCGTATGTTATGTGGCGCTTCTGGAATTGATCCCTCGATAGCTGATACGGCCAAGTCGTCGTTCCGTTTCCGCAGAAGTTCGATTAGCCCGGCGTCACCGCCGGGCTTTTTATTGTGCAATCGCTAAAGCTGCAGCGCGCGCATTCCTCAATGCCCGCCGCGACTGCACCGGATCATGCTGCAGTGCCCGCGCGAGCAGCAGCCCACCAACCAGCACCGACAGCACGGCATCGGCGCGATCCTTCTGCTGCTGCCGGGTCGGCGCCTCGATCTGTGCCGCGAACAGCGCCAGCAGCCGCGCGATGCCACCCTCATAGGCAGCCTGCACGACACCGCCGGCGCGTTGCGCCTCCATACCCACACTGGCCATCACGCAGCCGAGTTCGGGCTGGTCACGATGGGCTTCCGTCAGGTAGGTCTCGATCAGGGCTTCCAGTCTCTTGCCCGGCGGTGCCTTGGCCGTGATCGCCTCCAGCCGTGCCCGCATATGGGCAAAAGCGGCTTCCACTGCTGCTGCCGCTAGCGCCTCCTTGGAGTCGAAATGCCGGTAGAAGCCGCCATGGGTCAGGCCGGTCTCGGCCATCACCTCGGCGACGCCGGTGTCGGCCAAGCCGCGACCACGGATCATTCGTCCGGCGGTGCGCACGATCTGGCGACGGGTTTCCGCCTTTTCCTCGGCCGAACGGCGCATGACTGGCTTTCTGCAGCACAAATAGCACTTGACGGATAGATGATAGCAATCATCTAATTTACTCGGCAAGAGAAAACACGGAGAGCCGCCATGTCCGCCCCCTCGTCTGCGCAGGATACGATCGTCATTGCGTCCGCCGTCCGCACCCCGCTCGGCCGCTTCGGCGGGGCGCTGAGCAGCGTTGCCGGAAACGAACTCGGTGCGGTCGCCATCAAGGCGGCGCTGGAGCGCGCCGGGGTGAAGGGCGAAGAGATCGACGAGGTGCTGATGGGCTGCGTGCTGCCGGCCGGCCAGGGCCAGGCGCCGGCGCGCCAGGCGGCGCGCAAGGCCGGCCTGCCCGATCATGTCGGCGCCGTCACCATCAACAAGGTCTGCGGCTCAGGCATGCGCGCCACCATGCTGGCGCATGACATGCTGCTGGCCGGCTCGGCCGATATCATGGTGGCGGGCGGCATGGAGAGCATGTCGGGCGCGCCGTATCTGCTGCCGCAGATGCGCTTCGGTCACAAGGCCGGCCATACGAAAGTGCTCGATCACATGATGCTGGATGGGCTGGAGGATGCCTATGAGCGCGACCGCGCCATGGGCACTTTCGGCGAGCAATGCGCCGAGAAATACGGCTTCACCCGCGCCGAACAGGATGCTTACGCCATCGAGACGCTGACCCGCGCGCGCAAGGCGGTGGAGAATGGCTGGTTCGACGCCGAGATTGTGCCGGTTACGCCAACCGTGAAGGGTGCCGAGACGGTCAGCCGCGACGAGAATCCCCTGAAAGTAAATCCGGAAAAGATTCCGACGCTGAAGGCCGCCTTCAAGGCCAACGGCACCATCACGCCGGCCAGTTCCAGCGCCAATGCTGATGGTGCCGCCGCCCTGGTGCTGACTCGCGCTTCGCTGGCGAAGCAGCGCGGCCTGCCGGTGGTGGCCACCATCCTGGGCCATGCCGTGCATGCGCAGGACCCGGCCTGGTTCACCACCGCGCCGATCCCGGCGATCCGCAAACTGCTGGGCAAGGTCGACTGGAGTGTCGATCAGGTCGACCTGTTCGAGATCAACGAGGCTTTCGCGGCCGTGCCGATGGCGGCGATGCGCGACCTCAATATCGGCCATGATCGCGTCAATATACTGGGCGGTGCCTGCGCACTCGGTCATCCGATCGGCGCCACCGGGGCCCGCATCATTGTCACGCTGCTCAATGCCCTGGAGCGCAGCGGCGGCAGGCGCGGCATCGCCTCGCTCTGCATCGGCGGCGGTGAAGCCACCGCGATGGCCGTTGAGCGCGCCGCGTGATCCGGCAGGAACGCCCGTGTAACCGCAACTTCGTGGTTCAAGGGCTTTCAATTGCGTGACCATGGCCTTTATTGTCCTGCAGCCCATATCGCAGGAGATTCGCCATGGACGTGCGCGCCGCTGTTGCTTTCGAGGCCAAAAAGCCGCTCAGCATCGAAACGGTGAAGCTGGAAGGCCCCAAGGCCGGTGAAGTGCTGGTCGAGATCAAGGCCACCGGCGTCTGCCACACCGATGCCTACACGCTGTCCGGCCTCGATTCCGAGGGCAAGTTCCCCTGCATCCTGGGCCACGAAGGTGCCGGGGTGGTGGTCGATATCGGTCCCGGCGTCACCAGTGTGAAGAAGGGCGATCACGTGATCCCGCTCTATACGCCGGAATGCCGCCAGTGCGACTACTGCCTCAGCCGCAAGACCAATCTCTGCCAGTCGATCCGCATCACGCAAGGTCAGGGCATGATGCCGGATGGCACCAGCCGCTTCAAATGTCGCGGCGAGACCGTGTGGCATTACATGGGCACCTCCACCTTCGCCAATTACACCGTGCTGCCCGAGATCGCGGTGGCCAAGATTCGCCCGGACGCGCCGTTCGAGAAGGTCTGCTACATCGGCTGCGGCGTCACCACCGGCATCGGTGCGGTGGTCTATACCGCCAAGGTGCAGGCTGGCGCCAATGTGGTGGTGTTCGGTCTCGGCGGTATCGGCCTCAATGTGATCCAGGGTGCCCGCATGGTGGGCGCCGATCGCATCATCGGCGTCGACATCAATCCGTCCCGCAAGGCGATGGCCGAGAAATTCGGCATGACGCATTTCGTCAACCCGAAAGACATGAAGGATGACGAGCTGGTGCCGCATCTGGTTGAACTGACCAAGGGCGGCGCGGATTACAGCTTCGAATGTATCGGTAATCCGAAGACCATGCGGCAGGCGCTGGAATGCTGCCACAAGGGCTGGGGCGAGAGCATCATCATCGGCGTGGCGCCGTCCGGCGCGGAGATTTCCACCCGCCCGTTCCAGCTGGTGACCGGCCGCGTCTGGAAGGGTTCGGCCTTCGGTGGCGCGCGCGGGCGCTCGGATGTGCCGCAGATTGTCGACTGGTACATGGACGGCAAGATCAATATCGACGACCTGATCACCCATGTGATGCCGCTGGACAGGATCAACGACGCCTTCGACCTGATGCATGAGGGCAAGTCGATCCGGTCAGTGGTCACCTTCTGATGGAGCGCATCAGGAACTGGGCCTGCTTCGGCGGCCAGCAGCAGGTCTGGCGGCATGCATCGACATCGCTGGGGTGCGCGATGGAATTTGCCGTCTATCTGCCGCCGCAGGCATCGGAAAAGAACGCAAGACTGCCGGTGCTGTATTATCTCTCGGGCCTCACCTGCACCTGGGAGAACATGGTGGCGAAGGCCGGTGCACAGCGCTACGCCGCCGAGCATGGCCTCATTCTGATAGCCCCGGATACCAGCCCGCGCGGCGTGAATATCCCGGGTGAGGACGACGCCTACGATTTCGGCTCTGGCGCCGGCTTCTATGTCGATGCGACGCAGACGCCCTGGGCACGGCACTACCGGATGTATTCATATGTGACGCAGGAGTTGCCGGCGCTGATTGCCGAGCATGTCCCGACGGCCGAGATGGCCCGCAGCGGCATTTTCGGCCATTCGATGGGCGGCCATGGCGCGCTGGTCTGCGCCTTCCGCAATCCGCAGCTCTACAAATCGGTCTCGGCCTTCGCGCCGATTGTGGCGCCGAGCCGGGTGCCCTGGGGCGAGAAGGCCTTCACCGGTTATCTCGGCGCGGATCGCTCCACCTGGAGCAGCTGGGATGCCACCGCGCTGGCGTCAGTCACCGACTGGCGCAAGCCGGTGCTGATCGACCAGGGCATGGCCGACGAGTTTCTGGAAAACCAGCTGAAGCCGCAGCTGCTGGCCAATGCCGCCGCCGCCGCCGGCATTCCGCTGACGTTGCGCCTGCAGGCCGGCTACGACCACAGCTACTATTTCATCTCAAGCTTCATTGGCGAGCATATCGCCCATCACGCCCAGCAATTGCGGCGTTAATCCGCCGCATCGCTTCTGAAGCCATAGGCATCGGCCGGTGCGTTTCTGTCGATGAAATGCAGCAGCATGCTGTGCACGCCATCGTCGGTCATCAGCTTGCGATGGCCGATACCGTCCAGCACGCGGAACTCGGCGCGCGGCCAGGCGGCGGCATTCTCCTGACTATGCTGCAGCGGCACAGTGCGGTCCTCGCGGCTGTGCAGGATCAGGCCCGGTGCCGCCAACTGACGCAGCTTGGGCGGCAGGTAGAGCGAGTCCATGGTGCGACCGATCAGCCGTTCGATGGCGGTGAAGACCATGGCGGTTTGTTGCCGGCTCAGTTTGAGCATCTGCATCATCGCGCCGGCAAACAGGCGCGGGTGGTTGGGCGAGGCGAGGATGGCAAAGCGTTCGGCGCGCAGGCCCATCTCGGTGGCGGCAATCAGCGTTGCCGTGCCGCCGAGCGAATGGGCGATCACCGCCTTGAAGGGCTGATCGACTGAGACCGCGCCGATGCTTTCGGCTTCGCGGCCGACGGCAGCGACGGCGGCGGCCAGGATCGGGATGCCGGTGATATCGGCCGGCGAGCGGCCATGACCGGGCAGGTCGAGCGTCAGCACGCGATGGCCGCGCGCCACCAGCTTGTCGATCAGCGGCGCCCAGCTCAGGTGGTCGTCTTCCCAGCCATGCACCAGCAGGATCGCCGGCGTACCGGCCGTGGTCGGACCAAAGCTCCAGGCGGCAATGGGGCCATACTGCGTTTCGGCGGCGAAGGCGATTTCCCGGGCCGCATATGGCGCGCGGCCCGCGACGGGTTTGCGCCAGGGCCGCAGGAACATCCGCGCGGCGCGCTTAGCTGCCCAACCCGGCGCCAGCTGGAAGCCGCTGCGGATCAGGCTGCGCTGAATCAGGAAGTTAATAATAGAATGAACATTCGTGCTTTTATTGGTGTGCGCTGTAGTCTTGCTGTTAGTCATGATCGGGCTCGATTTTGCCTGGGAGGGGAAGGTTAGGTTTTATCCAGAATATAGCACGATCGTGCTATTTCAAGCCTGAAATGGCATCAACGCTCCCGTTCCAGCCGGATTTCCACCTCGCGGTCGACATAGTCCCATTCCGGACTGGCCCGCAGTTCCGCCAGCAGCGTATCGAACCGGGCGGCATGGTCGGGGGCGAACTCGAACCAGGTGAGGAAATCGAACGGCTCGCCCAGATCGCGGGCATGGAACAGCTTGCGCGCCACGGCGGGCAGATAGGCCATGCCGATGGCGATATGACGCGACTGTTCCTCGATGATGGCCCGGCGTTCATCCTGCGCCAGCAGCCACCACGCTGCAGTCTTGCGGATCGGGATCAGGGCCGCGCAGCGCGCTTCCGGCCGCCCCAGACCCGGCTGCACGGCCGCCAGGGCCTTGCGCTCGGCTTCGTTGGTGTAGCGCAGGTTGCTGGCCACACCGCGCAGCTGCCAGGCCACATCCTCGGCATCGCTCAGCCCGTCGCGCAGCTCCAGATGGCTGGCATGGACCAGCCCGGTGCCGCTGATGGCTTTTATCGACACAATTTTCCACGGCCCCGTCGGCCCGCCGACGAAGCTGGTAAAGCGCGATTCCATTGTTTGGTTCCCCCGGCGCGCCGGGGCGCCCGGCGTCAGCCCAGTTTTACCGCAGTTCCGCTGGCGGCGACCATCAACATTTGGCGATCCGTGCCGCCGATCTGCTGATAATCCAGATCCATGCCGACCACCGCATCGGCGCCGAGCGCCTGGGCTTCCTCCATCATGGATTCCAGCGCCAGGGTCTTGGCCTTGCGCAGTTCCTTTTCATAGGAGCCCGAGCGGCCGCCGAGGATATCGGTGATGCCGGCGAAGAAATCGCGGAAGATGTTGGTGCCCATCACGGCCTCACCGGCCACGATGCCGAGATAGGCCGTGATTTTGCGGCCGTCCACACTGTCGGTTGTGGTCAGAATCATGTGACGCTCCCGTTTGATTTCACGGCAGTTTAAGCATGCCGCCTTGATTTCGCCATCTGTCAGGGCTACCGCTGTGGCCATGACAGACCGCCGCCGCTTCCTGCTCGCCATGGCCGTTGCCGCAACTGCGGCGAAGCTGCCGCTTTCGGTTGCCTATGCCGCCGCCCCGGCCAGTTCGGCCAAGCTGACGGCGCAGGACCAGGCCGATCTCGCCCGCATTGCCGCCTATTTCAACGAGGTGCGCAGCATGCAGGGCCGTTTCCTGCAGGTCGCCCCGCAGGGCGAGGCCTCGGAAGGCAAGATCTACATGAGCCGGCCTGGCCGCTTCCGTTTCGAATACGACCCGCCGGTACCGATGCTGATCGTTTCCGACGGTGCCTATATCATCATGGAAGACCGTGAGCTGAAGACCGTGGAGCGCATTCCGCTCGGCGCCACGCCGCTCGACCTGCTGGTGCGCGACAAGGTGGTGTTCGATGACAGTGTCGGCATCGCCAGGGTCGAGCGCGGTGCCGCCATCCTGCGGGTCACACTGTTTGCCCCGGACCGCCCGAAAGAGGGTGCCCTGACGCTGGTGTTCGGCGACAAGCCGCTCGAATTCGCCGGTTGGACCGTCACCGATGCCCAGGGCAAGGACACGGCTATCACCCTGTCGAAGATCGACTTCAATCCGCAGATCAACCCCCGGCTCTACACCTATGGCGACCGGCCGGCGGTGGAGCGCGCCCTGCAGCAGCGCCGGTAACCCGGTTACCGGTGTAATTCTGGTCCGTTCACGGACCCTGTTTCGGACCCCATTCCGGGGACGAGCGCTACCGGCGGTATGGGCGCTTGCCGTAACGTCAGCCCCAAGCCTTGGCGGCCTGGCCGCGGGCCGGGAATTCCACAGTCCGGAGACCGGCGGGATCGGGCGCAAGTCTGTGAACTTTCGTCCAAAAACCTGAATTTCCGGCGGCGCGGCGGTTGCGGCCTTTCCGAAGGCTGCTATAACCTCGGCCCCGAACGGCAATCAGAGAAACCGGGGCTTTTCGCACCGGTTTTAAAACCCGTAGGTCAGCATGAACATCCATGAATACCAGGCGAAAAGCCTGCTCGCGAAATACGGTGTCGCCGTGCCGCGCGGCGGTGTCGCTTTCACGGCCGACGAGGCCGTTACCGTGGCCAAGCAGCTGGGCGGACCAGTCTGGGTGGTGAAGGCCCAGATTCATGCCGGCGGTCGCGGCAAGGGCGGCGGCGTCAAGGTGGTGAAGTCGATCGACGACGTTGCCGCGCAGTCCAAGTCCATTCTCGGCATGACCCTGGTGACGCACCAGACCGGTCCCGAGGGCAAGCTGGTCAAGCGCCTCTATGTCGAGGAAGGCTGCGACATCAAGCGTGAGCTGTATCTCAGCTTCCTGGTTGATCGCGCCACGTCGCGCATCACCGTGATGGCCTCGACCGAGGGCGGCATGGAGATCGAAGAGGTTGCCGCCAAGCATCCGGAAAAGATCCTCAAGGTCGCTATCGATCCGGCGACCGGCCTGCAGCCGTTCCATGCCCGCAAGATCGCCTTCGGCCTCGGCCTTGAGGGCAAGCAGGTGCAGTCGGCGGTGAAGTTCATGACCGCGATGTACGAGGCTTTCACCAGCCTCGATGCCTCTATCGTGGAAATCAACCCGCTGGTCGTCACCGGCGCCGGCGAGATGATCGCGCTGGATGCCAAGATGAACTTCGACGACAACGCGCTGTACCGCCACAAGGATGTGGAAGACATGCGCGATCCGGACGAGGAAGACGCGTCCGAACTCGAAGCCGCCAAGTGGTCGCTGAACTACGTCAAGCTCGACGGCGAGATCGGTTGCATGGTCAACGGCGCCGGCCTGGCCATGGCCACCATGGACATCATCAAGCTGTACGGCTCCGAGCCGGCCAACTTCCTCGATGTCGGCGGTGGCGCCACCAAGGAACGCGTCACGGCTGCTTTCAAGATCATTCTTGGCGACAAGAATGTTAAGGGCATCCTGGTCAACATCTTCGGCGGCATCATGCGCTGCGACATCATCGCCGAAGGCGTCGTTGCCGCTGCCCGCGAGGTCAAGCTGGCGGTGCCGCTGGTGGTGCGCCTGGAAGGCACCAATGTCGATCTGGGCAAGAAGATCATGGCCGAGAGCGGCCTGCCGATCATCTCTGCCGATAATCTCGCCGACGCCGCCGAAAAGGTGGTGAAGGCCGTGAAGGGAGCCAAGTAAATGGCTGTTCTCGTCAACAAGGACACCAAGGTCATCTGCCAGGGTATCACTGGCAGCCAGGGCACCTTCCACAGTGAACAGGCGATTGCCTACGGCACCAAGATGGTCGGCGGTGTCACCCCGGGTAAGGGCGGCACGCAGCATATCGGTCTGCCGGTGTTCAACACCGTTGCCGATGCCGTGGAAAAGACCGGCGCCAATGCCTCCGTGATCTATGTGCCGCCGCCGTTCGCGGCCGACTCGATCATGGAAGCCATCGAAGCCGAGATTCCGCTGGTGGTTTGCATCACCGAGGGCATCCCGGTGCTCGACATGGTCAAGGTCAAGCGCGCGCTCACCGGTTCGAAGACCCGCCTGATCGGTCCGAACTGCCCCGGCGTCATCACGCCGGGCGAATGCAAGATCGGCATCATGCCGGGCCATATCCATCGTCGCGGCAAGGTCGGCATCGTGTCTCGCTCCGGCACCCTGACCTATGAAGCGGTGGCGCAGACCACGGCAGCAGGCCTCGGCCAGACCACCTGCATCGGCATCGGTGGCGATCCGGTCAACGGCACCAACTTCATCGACGCGCTCGACCTGTTCCTTGGCGACAAGGAAACCGAGTGCATCATCATGATCGGCGAAATCGGCGGCAGCGCCGAGGAAGAAGCCGCCGAGTTCCTGATGAAGTCCAAGATCAAGAAGCCGACGGTGGGTTTCATCGCCGGTCGTACTGCGCCTCCGGGCCGCCGCATGGGTCATGCCGGCGCGATCATCTCGGGCGGCAAGGGCGATGCGAATACCAAGTTGGAGGCCATGCGATCGGCCGGCATCCGAGTCTCGGAAAGCCCGGCAGCGCTCGGCATCACCTTGGTTGAACTGTTGAACGGGAAGTAACAGGAAAACAGAGGGCGGCGCCGGCCAACAAGCGGCGCCACGACATCGATGACGGCGCAGCTTGAACGCACGCAATTCCTCTATGGTGGCAACAGCACCTTTGTCGAGGAGTTGTATGCCAAGTACGTAGCCAACCCCGACAGCGTCGATGCTTCCTGGAAGCAGTTCTTCGAGGCACTGGGCGACGACTTCAGTCAGCCAAAGCAGGCGCTGAGTCGTCCCTCCTGGGCACCGGCCACCGTGCTGGTGCCGATGGAGGACGAGGGGTTGCTCGGTCCGCAGGGCAAAGCGGCCAAGGCCGCCGACCGTGCGGCCAAGGGCGGCGCCTCGCCGGCCGATGCCCGTTCGGCTGCGCTGGATACCATCCGCGCGGCGATGCTGATCCGCAACTACCGCATCCGCGGCCATCTGATGGCCAACCTGGACCCGCTCGGCATCCAGGCGCCGGGCGCGCATCCGGAACTGGAGCCGCAATCCTACGGCTTCACCGATGCCGACATGGATCGGCCGATCTTCATCGACAACATGCTGGGTCTGGAGAGCGCCACGTTGCGCGAGATCCTGCAGATCCTGCGTCGTACCTATTGCTCGACCATCGGCGTCGAGTTCATGCACATCTACCATCCGGAGCAGAAGGCCTGGATCCAGTCGCGCATCGAAGGCCGCGACAAGGAAGTGCAGTTCACGCCCCAGGGCAAGAAGGCGATCCTGAACAAGCTGGTGGAAGGCGAGGTTTTCGAGCGCTTCTGCCACATGAAATTCACCGGCACCAAGCGCTTCGGCCTTGAGGGCGGCGAGGCGCTGGTTCCGGCGATGGAAGCCATCATCAAGCGCGGCGGTCAGCTTGGCGTGCGCGATATCGAGCTGGGCATGCCGCATCGCGGCCGTCTCAACCTGCTTGCCAATGTGATGGCCAAGCCCTATCGCGCCATTTTCACCGAATTCAAGGGCATGGCCTACCACCCGGATGATTTCCAGGGCTCGGGCGATGTGAAGTACCATCTCGGCGTGTCGTCGGATCGCGAGTTCGATGGCAACAAGGTGCATCTTTCGATGGCGGCGAATCCGTCGCATCTTGAGATCGTCAATCCGGTCTGCCTCGGCAAGGCGCGCGCCAAGCAGACCCAGTGGGGCGATACCGAGCGCGGCTCGGTGCTGACCGTGCTGCTGCATGGCGATGCGGCCTTCGCCGGCCAGGGCGTCGTGGCGGAATGCTTTGCACTCAGTGAGCTGCGCGGCTATCGCACCGGCGGCACCATCCACATCATCGTCAACAACCAGATCGGTTTCACCACCAATCCGTCCTACTCGCGTTCATCGCCCTATCCGTCCGATGGCGCCAAGGTGGTGCAGGCACCGATCTTCCATGTGAACGGCGACGATCCGGAAGCTGTGACCCATGTGGCCAAGATCGCCATCGAATTCCGCCAGCAGTTCAAGAAGGATGTGGTGATCGATCTGTTCTGTTATCGCCGCCATGGCCATAACGAGACGGACGATCCGTCCTTCACCCAGCCGATCATGTACCGCACGATTGCCACGCATCCGACCACGCGGCAGATTTATGCCAAGCGCCTGGTCGATGAAGGCACGCTGACCGAGGCCGATGCCGAGGCGATGGTGACCGACTTCCAGAACCGCCTGGAAGAGGAACTGGAGGCGTCCAAGTCGTTCAAGCCCAACAAGGCCGACTGGCTGGAAGGCAAGTGGGCCGGCCTGGAACAGGCTTCGGGCGATGAGCGTCGCGGCACCACCGGTGTCGCGATCGAGACCCTGAAGAAAGTCGGCATGGCGATTACCGCCGTGCCGGACGGCTTCAACATCCACAAAACGCTGGCGCGCAACACTGCCAACCGTCGCGCCGCTATCGAGGCGGGCGAGGGCATCGACTGGGCGACCGGCGAGGCACTGGCCTTCGGTTCGCTGCAGCTCGAAGGTTTCGGTGTGCGCCTGTCGGGCCAGGATTGCGGCCGCGGCACCTTCAGCCAGCGCCACAGCGTCTGGCATGACCAGCAGACCGAAGAGCGCTATGTGCCGCTCAATCATATCGACGAGAAGGCCGCCCATTACGAGGTGATCGACAGTCTGCTGTCGGAAGTCGCCGTGCTGGGTTACGAATACGGCTACAGCCTGGCGGAACCGAATGCGCTGGTGATGTGGGAAGGCCAGTTCGGCGATTTCGCCAATGGCGCCCAGGTGGTGTTCGACCAGTTCATCTCATCGGGCGAAGCCAAGTGGATGCGCATGTCAGGCCTGGCGGTTCTGCTGCCGCATGGCTACGAAGGCCAGGGGCCGGAGCATAGCTCGGCCCGCCTGGAGCGTTACCTGCAGCTCTGTGCCGAAGACAATATGCAGGTGGCAAACTGCACCACGCCGGCCAACTATTTCCACATCCTGCGCCGGCAGGTGAACCGCAAGTTCCGCAAGCCGCTGATCCTGATGACCCCGAAGTCGCTGCTGCGGCACAAGCTGGCGGTGTCGAAGCTGACCGAAATGGGCCCGGGTTCGACCTTCCACCGCGTGCTGTGGGATGATGCGCCGCATGATGACGCCAAGATCAAGCGCGTCATCCTGTGCACCGGCAAGGTCTATTACGACCTGTTCGAAGAGCGCCAGAAGCGCGAGATGAAGGACACTGTGATCCTGCGTATCGAGCAGCTCTATCCGTTCCCGCACAAGGCGCTGATCACCGAACTGAGCCGCTACAAGAACGCGAAGACGGTGGTGTGGTGCCAGGAAGAGCCGAAGAACATGGGCGCCTGGACCTTTGTCGAGCCTTATGTCGAGGCGGTGCTGACCGAACTGGGCGGCAAGGTGAAGCGCCCGCTCTATGCCGGCCGCATGGAAGCCGCATCGCCGGCCACCGGCCTGATGAGCAAGCATAACCAGCAGCAGGCCAAGCTGGTTGACGACGCTTTGACGGCATAGCCGTCGGGGTTACTGAGGTTTCGAGGGGCGTTTTTAAGGATAAGGAAAGTAACCATGGCAGTCGAAATTCGCGTCCCGCAGCTGGCGGAATCGATCTCCGAGGCCACTGTCGGCAAATGGTCGGTCAAGACCGGTGACAGTGTCGCCCGCGACCAGCTGCTGGTCGAGCTGGAGACCGACAAGGTGACCGTCGAGGTCAACGCGCCCGAAGCCGGCACGCTGGGCGAAGTGCTCGCCGCCGAAGGCGCCACCGTTCAGGTCGGTGATCTGCTGGCGACGCTGACCGCCGGTGCCGGCGCTGCGAAGCCCGCCGCCAAACCGGCTGCTGCTCCTGCTGCAGCCCCTGCCGCCGCGCCGAAGCCGGCTGCGGTCCCTGTTGCCGCCGCGCCCGCCGCGGGTCAGGCCCTGCCGGCCGCTGCCAAGCTGGCGGCGGAGAAGAATGTGAGTGTCGCGGGTGTCACCGGCTCGGGCCGCGATGGCCGCGTCACCAAGGGCGATGTCATGGACCTGCTGGCCAGCGGCACCTCGGCGGCTGCCGCCAAGCCCTCGGTGCCGGCCGGCCCGCGCGCCAATGGCGACCGCGAGGAACGCCAGCGCATGTCCAAGCTGCGCCAAGTGATCGCGCGCCGCCTGAAGGAAGCCCAGAACACCGCGGCGCTCCTCACCACCTTCAACGAGGTGGACATGACGGCGCTGATGGCCGCCCGCAAGCAGTATGTCGATCAGTTCGAGAAGAAGCATGGCGTGCGCCTTGGCTTCATGTCCTTCTTCGTCAAGGCCTGCGTGCAGGCGCTGAAGGAATTCCCGGCGGTGAATGCCGAGATCGAGGGCGATGAGATCGTCTTCAAGAACTACTTCAACATCGGCTGCGCCGTGTCGACCCCGACCGGTCTGGTCGTGCCGGTGATCCGCGATGCCGATCATCTGTCCTTTGCCGGCATCGAGAAGACCATTTCCGACATGGGCAAGCGCGCCCGCGACGGCAAGCTCGGCATCGACGAACTGCAGGGCGGCAGCTTCAGCATCACCAATGGCGGCGTGTTCGGCTCATTGATGTCGACCCCGATCATCAATCCGCCGCAGTCCGCCATTCTGGGCATGCACAAAATCCAGGATCGTCCGATGGCGATCAACGGCCAGGTTGTGATCCGCCCGATGATGTATGTGGCACTGACCTACGATCATCGCATCGTCGACGGTCGCGAGGCAGTCAGCTTCCTCGTCCGCGTCAAGGAATGCCTCGAGGATCCGCAGCGCCTGCTGTTCGAGATGTAAAAGAAAACGGGTAGGGCGATGATCGTCCGGGTGTGGATTTCGGGTTACGACGCCACTCGCCTGGACGATTTCATCGATTTTGCCCGCGACCGCCTTGAGCCATTTTTCCGCGATCAGGATGGCTGCCTCGGCTGCATGTTCAACTACGACGCGGAACAGTGGCGCACAGTCAGCTACTGGCGTGACATGGCTGCCATCGACGCAGTTAAGACTTCACCGGTCTATCACGAAATTCTGGAAGATCTGGTGGCCAGCGGCATGCTGGCTGGCAGCCAGTCGGTGAGGACCATGAATGTTGCCGGTGGCCGGCTTTATGCCCCGCTGCCGCTATAGGTTTCCGGAGGATTATCCTAATGAGTGAACAGGCTTTCGACGTCATCATTATCGGCGCCGGCCCCGGCGGCTACACCATGGCGATCCGCTGCGCCCAGCTCGGCATGAATACCGCCGTGGTGGAGAAAGATCCCGGCCTCGGCGGCACCTGCACCAATGTTGGCTGCATCCCGTCCAAGGCGCTGCTGCATTCTTCCGAACTGTATCATGAGGCGACGCACGGCTTCGCCCAGCATGGCATCAAGGTCGGCAAGATCGACATCGACCTGCCGGCGATGATGGCGCAAAAGCAGAGTGTGGTGACCGCGTCGAACAAGGGCATCGAGTTCCTGTTCAAGAAGAACAAGATCACCTGGCTCAAGGGGACCGGCAAACTGCTTGGCGGCGGCAAGGTGGAAGTGACCGGCGAGAGCAAGGGCACCTATTCAGCCAAGCACATTGTGATCGCCACCGGCTCGGAAGTGACGCCGCTCCGGGGCATCGAGATCGACGAGAAGCAGGTGGTGTCCTCCACCGGCGGGCTCAAGCTGGCATCGGTGCCGAAGACCATGGTGGTGATCGGCGGCGGCGTGATCGGCCTGGAGCTTGGCTCGGTCTGGAGCCGGCTCGGCGCTGAGGTCACCGTGGTGGAATTCCTCGACCGCATCCTGCCGACCAATGACGGCGAAGTCTCAAAACAGATGCAGCGCATCCTCACCAAGCAGGGCATGAAGTTCAAGCTCAGCACCAAGGTGAGTGCGGCCAAGCCGGGCAAGGGCGGCGTGACGCTGACCATGGAACCGGCAGCCGGCGGCGCGGCCGAAGAGATGACCGCCGATATCGTGCTGGTCTCGATCGGCCGTCGTCCCTACACCACGGGCCTCGGCCTCGAGGCTGCCGGTGTACAGCTCGACGACCGCGGCCGGGTCAAGACCGACGGTCATTTCAACACCACTGCCAAGGGCATCTATGCCATCGGCGACGCCATCATCGGTCCCATGTTGGCGCATAAGGCGGATGAAGAGGGCATGGTGCTGGCCGAGATGCTGGCCGGCCAGAAGCCGCATATCAACTACGATGCGATTCCGGGCGTGGTCTACACCTGGCCGGAAGTGGCCAGCGTGGGCAAGACCGAAGAGGAACTGAAGGCCGCGGGCATTGCCTACAAGACTGGCAAGTTCCCCTTCAGCGCCAATGCACGTGCGCGGGCCATGACCATGACCGATGGCTTCGTGAAGATTCTCGAAGACGAGAAGACCAAGAAGGTGGTCGGTGCCCATATCATCGGCGCCGATGCCGGCCATCTGATCCAGGAACTGGTGATGGCGATCGAGTTCGGCGCCTCGGCCGAAGACATCTACCGCACCGTTCACGCCCATCCGGCCCTGACCGAGGCGGTGAAGGAAGCCGCATTGGCCGTCGACGGCCATACGATCACGATCTGACCGGGCTGCATGTCGGTCATGGGGGGCGGCTTCACAGCCGCCCTTTTTCATTCATGATGCAGTCATGATTTCCCGTCTCGAATCAAAAGCTGCTGCTGCCCTCTGGGTGCTGGGCGCCGCCTTTGCCTTCTCGCTGCTCTATGCTTCGGGCAAGCTGACCGGCGGCCTGGTGCCGGCGATCCAGATCGTCTTCATCCGCTATGTCAGCGGCTTTGTCACGGTCAGCGGCATTGCCGCTGCCCAGCGCCAGCCGTTGCAGACCCTGCTGGCCGGCGG
This sequence comes from Ferrovibrio terrae, assembly GCF_943371255.1. GTDB lineage: Bacteria > Pseudomonadota > Alphaproteobacteria > Ferrovibrionales > Ferrovibrionaceae > Ferrovibrio > Ferrovibrio terrae_B. The sequence continues at coordinate 23,268 of NZ_CALRUC010000048.1, forward strand.
GCGACGGCATCTGCATCTGCTGCGTGCGCTCTGTGGTGTCGGTGGCGGCGCCTGTTCGATCTGGGGCGCCACCCATATGCCACTGGCCGATGCCTCGGCGCTGGCGCTGCTGCAGGGCGTCTTCACCATGGGGCTGGCGGTGCTGCTGCTGCGCGAGCGCATCGTGCTGATGCAGGGCCTCGCCGGCCTGCTCTGCGTGCTGGGTGCGCTGGTGATCGTGCGCGGCAATACCGGTATAGCCCTGGCCCCCGATCCAATGAACAACGCCTGGGCGCCGCTCGCCATGCTGGCCGGCGCCTTCCTCACCGCCTGCGAGGTGATCCTGATCAAGGTGCTCTCAAGGCATGAAAGCATGCTGTCGATGCTGCTACATGTGAACGGCTTCGCCACCCTTTTGCTGGGTGGCGCAATGCTGTTTCTCTGGGTGCCGGTCGAGCCGCTGACGCTGGCTGCGCTCTGCCTGATCGGGCCGATGGCGATCTTCGGCCAGATGTGCAATGTGCGGGCCTATCGCCTGGCCGATGCGGCATGGCTGGCGCCGTTCACCTACAGCTCGGTGGCCTTTGCGGCCCTGATCGGCTGGGCGGTGTTCGGCACCCTGCCCAGCTTGATGGCCTGGATCGGCACGGCGCTGATCGTCGCCGGCGGCCTGCTGCTGATCCGCCGCTGAGCTATCGCAGCAACTGGTACACGGCCAGCGCGGCGGTGCATGCAAGAATCACCAGGCCGGTCCGGCGCACGGCGCGGTTCTTCCACTGCCACCAGATGACGCCCACGAGGATGATCATGCCGATCAGCAGGACGATGACCTGCGGTGGTGGCGCGCCAAGGCCCCAGTAGTTCCGAAAATTTACGCTGGGGCCATACATCGTCTAGTAATTCAGTTCCGCGATCACCGCACGGTCATCGGTCGAAGCCCAGCTCTGCACGGCGATGGTTTCGTCGTTGCAGCGGCACACCACTGTGCGCTGCGCCGTGCCGCGCGGAATTGCCAGCGTCGAGGTCGAATTGGTCGGCACACCGGCGGGAATGCCCGGTGCCGGCTGGCCGTCGAAGGTGACGAGATCGCGGCCGGGTCCGAAATAGCCGCGCGGCCGGCTCAGGATAACGATCGAGCCGGCTTGGCGATCACGGTCGGCCACCACGGCGGTGCGCAGATGGATATGCGCCGAAGAGCGCGGGAAGGGCGAGCGATAGATATGCGTGGTAGTCTGGCTGGGCACGGTCAGCACGAATTCATAGGTCGCCGTCGGGCTCGCCTTGAACGGGCCCCAGTAGCCATCGGCACCGGTCACCTTGCGATGGGCGGCTTCGCTGCGCAGGCGCGCGCCGGTCTGCGGATTGGTCTCCCAGATTTCCACTGTGGCGCCCTCGACCGGCAGGTTGGTCGGCACGCCGCGCGCCATGCCGTTGACCTTGCCGTTCAGTACCGGGTCGCTCTCCGGCAGTATCTTGGTGGTGGCTGGCGGCCTGCCGATGATGAAGTCCCAGGTCGCGGCAAAAGCCTTTTCGTGGAAGGCCACTTCGCGATGGTCGAGGCCGGGCAAAACGATGTTCTTGGCGCCGGTGAGGGCAGGGCCCTCGGCTGTCACGCCGGTCGGTGTGCCCGGCATGCCGATGCCGGCACCGTCGGGCTGCGCGAATTTGTCGAAGGCATCACTGCGGGTGGTCATCCACTGCACGCCCGGCACGGTCTCCAGGCCGTCGTTGAGCCGGCGCAGGAATGGCCCGGCACCGTTGAACTCGCTGCCGACCAGCTTGTCGTTCGAGACGATCACGCCATGGTTGGGTGTGCCGCAGAGCACGGCATGGCTGACATGAGCGGCGCCGGGGCCGTTCTTCAGATAGTTGCGGATCGCATTGCCGCCGCGCGAGGAGCCAACCAGGGCAACGCGGCCGGTGCCAGACTGGCGCAATGCAGCCTGCACGGCCACCGACAGCTGCTCGAACTGGTCCTGTGTCGAGGACCGGCCGGCCTGGTATTCGGCATCGTTGCTGCGCGCCAGCGGATAGGGGAAATCGACCGCGAACAGCCGCTTGTCGGGGAAGCCGTTGCTTTCCCAGCGCCAGATGCTGGTATGCCACAGCGCGGCGGTATCGCCATTGCCGTGTACGAAGATCACGGGCGGATAGGTATCGAACTGCGGCACGGCCACCGCGACATCCTGCGGACGCGGCGCGCAGGCCAGCAGCGGGGTGAGGCCGATCGCTGCGCTGCCGGCCAGGAAGCCGCGGCGGGACGGGCGGAAACGGAAATTCTGTGGCATGACGGATCCTGGTTCTGAAGGCCAGTTTGGCTGGATGAGTCTGTCGGTTATCGCCGACAAATGTGACGATACTCTGGCGGCCGGCGCAAGATGAGTGAATACTGCGTGATAACCCCCGACGCCCTCAAGCCAATTCCGGTCTGATGTCCTCCCGTAACCTGATTTTTATGCTGGCGGCCCTCGAGGTTCTCGCCATTTTGCCAATTGCCAGTTTCCCGGCCCTGATGCCGGATTTCATTGCCGCCTGGGATCTGAGCAACAGCGAGGCCGGCTGGATCGCCGGCGTCTATTACCTCGGCTACATGCTGGTGGTCACGCATGCGATGATGCTGACCGACCGCTTCGACGCCAAGCTGATCTTTGCCGGCGGCGCGCTGGTCACCGGCCTCAGCACCGTGGGTTTCGCCCTGTTTGCCGATGGCTTCTGGTCTGGCTTTTTCCTGCGCGCCATCGGCGGCGTCGGCCAGGCCGCAATCTATATGCCCGGCCTGCGTGCACTGACCGACCGTCTGCAGGGTGGCGAACAGAGTCGCGCCGTCACCTTCTACACCGCCAGCTACTCGATTGCCGTTGCGGCAAGCTTCACCGTCACCGGCCTGCTGGCCGAGTCCTTTGGCTGGCGCTGGAGCTTTGCCGTGGTGGGCGGGCTCAGTCTGGTGGCTGGCCTGCTGGCCTGGTGGCTGCTGGCGCCGCATGTGCCGCCGGTCAAGGACACGGCCGCGCGCGGCTTCGCCCTGCGGCCGGTGCTGCGCAACCGCGATGCGATGGGTTATATCATCGGTTACGCTGCCCATGGCTTTGAACTCACGGCCATGCGTGCCTGGATCACGGCTTTCCTCGTCTTCGTTCTGGCGCGCGACCCGTCCGTGTCGGCCGTGCTGCCCAGCGCCACCGTGCTGGCGGCGCTGGTCACGCTGATCGGCCTGCCGGCCAGCCTGCTGGGCAACGAACTGGCGTTGAAAGTCGGCCGACGTCGCGCTCTGGTCGGTATCATGACCATCTCGGCGGTGATGGGGCTGGCATTCGGCTTCACCGCCTGGCTGCCGGTCTGGGCGGTACTGTTGTTCAGCGCGGTCTATTTCGTCTTTATCTGCGGCGATTCCGGATCGCTCACGTCGGGCATGATGGCCGCGGCCGAGCCCGAGCATCGCGCCTCGACCATGGCGCTGCATTCCGCCCTCGGCTTTGGCGTTTCGGTGCTGGGGCCGCTGTTTGTCGGTTTCGCATTGGATGCGGCGCAATATATGGCGGGTGGGCAGAGTGTCGTCACTTGGGGCATCGGCCTCGCGGTGATGGGAATTGGTGCGCTGATTGGTCCGCTTGCCCTGGTTCGGACCGGTAAAAATCTTCAATCGCGTTGACGCTTTTCGGCGTATCCGGTCTAATTCGCCCATGTGCGACCGCTGTGAATTGCCGCCCGATGTCGAACTGATCGGCATGCCTGACGATCAGGCCGCCGCGATCCGTCGCCGCTACCAGCGCCAGCAACGCATCCTCGATCTGCTTGCCCTTGTCGAAAATCCCGATGCCCTGCCGCCAGCCGATGCCATGCGTATCGGCCAGGAAATCTTGGTGCTGCTCGGCGAAATCGAAGCCGATCCCGAAGCGCCGAAATGCGGCCTGCCGCGCCTGCGCGCCGGCACCAGACCCCAGTTCCAGACCTACGCCTAAGAAAGAGAACGCTCATGCACGCTCCCCGCCACCGCACGCTGTCGCCAGACAAGGCCGCGATCTTCGGCAAGATCGACGCCATGCTGCCCGAACTGGAAAAGATCTATCTCGATCTGCACCAGCATCCGGAACTCTCGATGCAGGAAGTGCGCACCGCCGGCATCGCTGCCGCCTGGATGAAGCAGTATGGTTTCGAGGTGCATGAAAAGGTCGGCACCACCGGCGTGGTGGCGATTCTGAAGAATGGCGATGGCCCGGTGATCCTGCTGCGTGCCGACATGGATGGCCTGCCGGTGAAGGAAAAGACCGGGCTCGGCTATGCCAGCACGCAGACCGGCGTGGATCGCTTCGGCCAGTCGGTGTCGATCATGCATGCCTGCGGCCATGATTTCCATGTCACCTGGCTGATGGCCGTTGGTCGCCTGCTGTCGGAAGCACGCGACACCTGGAAGGGCACCGTGATGGCAGTGTTCCAGCCGGCCGAGGAAATCGGCGCGGGTGCGCGCGCCATGCTGGCAGATGGCATGGTCAAGCGTTTCCCCAAGCCCACTGTCTCGCTGGGCCAGCATGTCATACCGCTGCCGGCCGGCCGCATCGGCTACAAGGCCGGCGTCGCCATGTCGGCAGCCGACAGCTGGGAAGTGAAACTGTTCGGCCGTGGCGCCCATGGCTCCAAGCCGCAGAACAGCATCGACCCCGTGGTGATGGCCGCCTCCACCGTGATGCGGCTGCAAACCGTGGTGTCGCGCGAAGTGGCGATGGCGGATAGTGCCGTTGTCACCGTGGGCACACTGCAAAGCGGATTCAATGAAAACGTGATCCCCGACGAGGCGCTGCTGCGCCTCAATATCCGCACCTTCAAGGAAAACGTGCGCACCCGCGTGCTGGCTTCAGTCAAGCGCATCATCGATGCCGAGGCGCAGGCCTCCGGTGCGCCGAAGCCGCCGGAATATTCGGTGATCAGCCAGTTCCCGCTCACCATCAACGACGAGGCTGCCACCGCGCGCACCGTCGAGGGCATGTCGGCCTATTTCGGGCCTGAGCGCGTGATGACGGTGGAACCGGCCTCGGGCAGCGAGGATTTCGGCCTGTTCGGCACGGCCTGGAATGTGCCCTCGGTGTTCTGGGTGATCGGCGGCAGCGATCCGGATCTCTATGCCAAGGCGCAGACCGGCGACGATCCGACCATCCTGCCGGTCAACCATTCGCCCTTCTATGCGCCGGTGCTGCATCCGACGCTGCGCACCGGCATCGAGGCGATGCTGGCAGCGTCCTACAGCTGGCTGGATTAAACCCCAGGCTCCATGGCACTGGATGGCCGCGCGAACACGCCGCCATCCAGCATCCAGCTGAAACTGGCGGGGAAATCGAAATCCTCATGCACGCCGGCGGCCTGCATGGCGGCATCCAGCGGCACACCGTTGGCCAGTTCGGCCAGCAGGCGGTCCTCGCCGTGATTGAGCTTGTGCCAGCAGACCGTGATGCCGCGGCGCCAGACCAGCAGGCGCTCGCTGCTGCCGGCCAGCTGGATGCGCTCCACCGCCGGTGATTCCGGCTGGTGCACCTGCCAGATCTCGCTGACCGGAAACGGCGTGGAGAGCCGCTGCGCCGATGGATGCAGCGTGAAGGTCATCTCCTCGATGGCATCGGGCAGGTCTTCCGGCCGCAGCAGATCCACATCCTCGGCATGTTCGGCCACATTCAGCGCCCATTCAAAGGCGGCGATATCGGGCAGGTAATGATGTCCGCTGAGATCGGGCAAGGCGGCGAGGAAGGTGGGAAAGCCGCCGCCATATTGTGCCAGGATCGGTGAGCGCGGCGGATCGAAGATCAGGAAGGCGCGCGCGGTCTGGGCGAAGAAAGCCTCGCCGACCAGGGCGCGCGTGACCGGGAAGGTCACCGCCAGCACTTCCAGCAAACTGGCGCGGAAGCGGTCGGCATAGATCTGCAATCGGCCTTCCGCCGGGATCGCATCGCCGATCACCTTCTCGACGATGCCATACAGCGAGCCGGTCAGCGCAGCGGCAAACTCATGCTGACGTTCAAGCAGCGCGCTCATCGCCATCCGTCGCTGTTAGTTCGTCGCCGGGGAGTTCGCTGGGCCTGAGTGCCGCGGCGCGCTGGCGCTCGGCATGCTGGGCTTCGGCCACCAGATGCGCCAGCGGTGGCAGGTTGCTGTCCCATTCCAGGCTGGTGGCGGCATGCGGGAAGCGCTGTACCGCGCTGGCATAGAGCCGCCAGACCGGTTCGGCCACCAGGGCGCCGTGGTCGTCGATCAGCATCAGCTTGCCATCGGCGGTGCATTCGCTGTGGCCGGCCAGGCGAATCTGGTGCACCGCCGGGCCGGGCAGGCTGTCGAGATAGGCCTCCGCGACCGCCGGTGCGGCCTCGCGGCCGACATGGTTGACGCTGGAGACATAGAGATTGTTCACGTCGCACAGAATGCCGCAGCCGCTCTGCTGGCTCAGGCGGCTGAGGAATTCGGCCTCGGCGATCTGGCTCTCACGGAAGCGCAGATAGCTGGCAGGATTGGCCATCAGGATCGGCCGTTTCAGCCGGCCCTGTACGATATCGACATTGCGGCAGCAGCTTTCCAGGCTCTCGGCTGTATAGGGCAGGGGGAGCAGATCATTATAGTACCGGCCCTCGACACCGACCCAGGCGAGATGCTCCGACACCAGCGCCGGCTCCAGCCAGTCGACCAGGCGGGCCAGCCGGTTCAGATGATCGGCATCGGGCAGTTCGTCGCTGCCCAGGCCCAGGCCGGTGGCCTGCACGGCAACCGGCCACAGGGCGCGGGCCTGTTCCAGGTAATGGCGCGCAGCACCGCCGCCCATATAGGTCTCGGCATGGATTTCCAGCCAGCCGATCGGCGGGCGCGTATCCAGCAGATCCTGGTGATGCGGTGGGCGAAGCCCGACGCCAACGCGCTCCGGCGCCAGCCCGGGCATGATCGCCGATGCGATCCCGGGGGCCGGGCTGCCGTTGGTCGCGTCCCGGGCCAGAGTCTCCCTGGTCGGTGCGGCAATGGGTTTCTGCTCCGTCATGGCGGCGGATACACACTCTTCAGGCTGATGCGTCGCTGCACAGGCCTGCCAGCCCTGTGCATATCCCGGCACTCTAGCATCGCCTGTGGAAAAATACCTGCCGAGATCAGGCGGTGCCGACGCTCAACTACTGGTTACTTAAAGAGGATTTTCCGTTGCCAGGCCGGCGGGGGACTGCAGGGGCAGGCCAAGGCGGCCGATCCCGGGCAGCTTCAGCGCCGGGCGCAGGACGTCGATGCCGATGGTCAGGCCGAGCAGGTTCAGCTCCAGCCCCTCGCGGGCGGCCGCCGTCACGCCGGCCAGGCCCAGCAGGTTGACCTGCCAGCCAGTGC
>NZ_CALRUC010000049.1:0-30559 GCF_943371255.1 Ferrovibrio terrae
TCGATCTCGGCCAGCCGCATATGCACGGCGGCGATGCGCTCGGCATCCTCCATGCTGGTGGAATTCTCCAGCTCGTCGGCCTCGATCAGCAGCGCCTCGCGCTCGGTATCGGCGGCCAGCACATAGGCAATCGGGCTCTGCTCGCCCGATGGCGGCTCCTGCGGCAGCTTGGCGATCTTGCAGTCGTTGGGTAGCTCGACGCCGCCGGTTTCGGTCTGCAGGTCGCCGGTGATGATCTTGAACAGCGTCGATTTTCCGGTGCCGTTGCGCCCGACCAGGCCGACCTTGTGGCCAGCCGGGATCGTCGCCGAGACATGGTCGAGCAGAACGCGGCCGGCGATCCGGTAGGTCAGTTCGCGAAAAGACAGCATTTATAACAACTTAACTTGGCTGGCCGGGGAGGGCTGGCGGGGTTTGGGAGGGCCGGGACGGTTGCAGGTCCTCGGCGGAGCCTCTATATACCCGCCACCGATTTTTAGCCAAGACCCACCACACAAGATTTAGGGGACCACCAAATCATGGCGCTCGAACGCACTTTCTCGATCATCAAGCCGGACGCGACCCGCCGCAACCTGACCGGCGCGATCAATGCCAAGATCGAGGCCGCCGGCCTGCGCATCGTGGCCCAGAAGCGCATCTGGATGAGCCAGGCCCAGGCCGAGAGCTTCTACGGCGTGCACAAGGCGCGTCCGTTCTTCAACGACCTGGTGTCGTTCATGATTTCCGGCCCGGTCGTCGTGCAGGTGCTGGAAGGCGAGGGCGCCATTGCCAAGTATCGCGACGTGATGGGCGCCACGAACCCGGCGAATGCCGCGGCCGGCACCATCCGCAAGGACTTCGCCGAGAGCATCGAAGCCAACTCGGTGCATGGCTCGGACGCCGCCGAGACCGCGGCGGTCGAGATCGCCTATTTCTTCGCCGGCACTGAAATTGTGGGCTGACGGGATCGTCGGCTAAAACTTTCCGCTTACGCGGTGACGGAAAGGCCCGGCAGCAATGCCGGGCTTTTTTGTTGGCCGGCGGCAGCCCATTCCACCCTCCAAACCGTCACCCTCGGCCTTGTGCCGAGGGTCCATCCCAACCCTCCGTGCCTCAGCCGGTGCATGGTGGCCCGGACAGATGGATCCTCGGGACAAGCCCGAGGATGACGAGGGGGCGGGGCGAGCGCTTCGCTGCGGTTCGTTCGGGTTCGTTTGGGTTCGCTGAGGTTCGTTCAGGTTGGTTGAGGTTCGTTGAGGTTCGTTGAGGTCCGTTCAGGTTCGTTCGGGTCCGTTTGAGCCCGTTCGGGTTCGTTGCGGTTCGTTCCCGCGCCTGTTGCCCGAATGGGCAATCCATTCCCGCGCCGCACCGTGGGTGGGCGGGTGAACACATCCGTATTCACGATGTCAGAACAACACGCGGTGCAAATCGCAACTTGACAAAAGGAACATAAAGCGTACATAATAATAGGATTAAAGTCAAAACCATTTTCAGACTCAGTCTCGGAGCGAAGCAATGAGCCTTTTGCCTTTGCCGGACGACGATCCCTTCGATTTTGCCGGCTCGGTCGGCCATAACGGCGACAACGACCGCGCCGATGTCATCAAGGCGCAACTGCTGCTGGCCAATGCCGGCGAACTGGACCTGCCTTTACCGGGCCTGCCGACCGGCTGGGCCGGCGACGGCCTGACCCGCGCCGTCCGCCATGTGCAGAAAGCCAATGGTCTGCCGGTCGATGGCCTGCTGCTGCCCTTGCGCGGCGGCATGGTTGGCGAGCATGGCGAGGGTGAAACCTTGATGAGCCTGCGGAGTCTGCTGGGTGGACGTATGCGCGGGCAGCGCATTCCGACGCCGCAGCAAGTCGATGGCTTCTTCGACGCCTATGCGCGCGATCCCGATGCACCGCTGCCCTATCGCACGATGGAAAAGCGCGACGGTGATCCTGAGCCGACACTGCGGACAATGGAAAAACGCGAGTCAGATCCGGAACCGCGCCTTCAGTTGCTGGACGCGAGTATGACCATTGAAGCGCCTCCGTCACCACCCGCAGCGGGCGAGCAGACAGCAGTATTGCCGGCGGCATTGCTGCCGCTGCTGTTGACGACACCGCTGGCAATCGGTGCTGGCGAATATATGCGGAAGCAATATGAGAAAAGCCGTGGCGAGAAACTGACTTCGCCGGCATCACGCCCGCTTGGTGATATGGAGAAAGAGCAGGCGAACACGCCGCCGCTTCAGCCACCTCAGATCGATACATCCCTGCAAGGACGGCCGGCCGCCGACAAACAGTCGACCGACGAGCGCCTGATCCCGCCCGAGACAAAAGACTGGATTTCAGGCCTGCCGCCGACGCAGCAGCCGGTAGCCGAAGGCCTGGCGGGCATCATCGTGGAACTCAATCCGCATGGCAGCCGTGGCAAGCCGGAAACCGAGAAAGCCAACCGCATCATGGTGCGGACCTGCCTGGAGGAATTGCAGAGGTACCCGGATCTGGCGGATGAACTGAGGCATGTTGCGGGTGCGACGCGGGAAGGTAAGGAGGGCGGAGACTATATGAAGGAAGAAGTCATCCGTTCGGATGGAAGCAAAACATTCAGTCGGCCCGATGGCACTTTCGGCAGACTGGACGCAAAGGAAAGGGTCGATCAGTCTTCGCCATACACTGCTCGCATGAACACCGTGGATATCAAGAAAACCGGCGATGAGCATGACCGGTCGAGCCTGACCGCCAATGAAGGCCGGCGCTTCGACAAGCTGGAAAACAATATCAGGGTCGGTGTTGCAGGCTGGGCCCGCAAGATGAAACCCGGAGAGCGCGAGGCGGATTATGCCAAATATGTTGCCTCGCGCTGCCGCGCAATGTGGGACGATCTGGACGGCAAGCTGCGGCAGGACGGTCTGCTGCCAGCCCGGTGAGAAATCATGCGCAAACTGAAAATCGATCAGCCTGAGATCGTGAAGGAAGCGCCGGGAGTGCGACCCTCGATGCTCAGCCGGCTCGTCTGCCTGAGTCCGCTGGACTGGAAGCTGTTTGCCACTGCGCTGGAAGATGCCTTTCCCAACGCGCTTTACAGCCGCGCCCCGACGATTGAAGAGTCAAGGCGTGATGAGCGGCCCGACATTCACCTTGAACGCACGCTGTGTCGCCCGGATCCAAGCGGTCCGGCGGGTATCGCTGCGACAGGTCCAAATAAGATGCATTTCAGCCCGGCGACGGAATTGATCTGGGAAAATGATTTTGGCTGGGATTTCACTATAGAGGGATTGTACTGGCCGCAGCTGGTTGTGGGGCGACCGGTCCCGTCGTATCCCGCCGATGCCCATGGACCCGAGTATATTCGCGAAGGTCAAATCCGGATTGACATTGCGCCGCATCACAAGGGCCATGCGCGTTTTGCGCGGCAGATCTTCCGGCTGCTGGCGCAGTTCACCACCAACGAGCGGCAGGTGCGGGTGCGCTATCCGCATTACGAACCGTTTCCTGAGCCGCCGGGTCCGCCGCTGTTCGGCCTGTGGATCGGCCATGACGCGCTGCGCTGGGCACGCGAAGATTCGAAGCGTCTGCTGGCTTATGAACGGTCGCCGATGTCAAAGCGCACGCCGGATTACCTCGGCTATGGCTATCGGCCGAAGGATGCAGTTGTCTGAGAAACATGGCTGAGACGAGCGTGTCTATGCGCAAACTGAAAATCGATCAACCCGAGTTTGTGAAGATCCAGCGTTTGGTGCGGCCGAGCATGCTTACCCGGTATGTCTGCCTGAGCCCGCTGGACTGGAAGCTTTTCGCTACTGCGCTGGAGGAGTCTTTTCCAGAAGCAGTTTACAGCCGGGAGCTGACCATCGATGAAGCTAGAGGGGCAGAACGACCAGATCTTCGTCTTGAGCATAAACTGTGTCGACCGGACCCGAATGGTCCGGCCGGCATTGCTACGTCTGGTCCAAACCAGATGCATTTCAGTCCGGCGACGGAACTCATACTAGAGAATGAGAGGGGCTGGTATGTTCCCGTCGACGGGCTGTACTGGCCGAAGATGTTTGTGGGCCGACCTGGCGGGCATACGCCAGCGAATGCGCACGGTCCCGAGCACTGTGGAGAAGGGCAGATCGAGATTCACCTGGCGCCGCATCACAAGGGTCATGCGCGTTTCGCGCGGCAGATCTTCCGGCTGCTGGCGCAGTTCACCACCAACGAGCGGCAGGTCCGGGTGCGCTATCCGCATTACGAACCGTTTCCTGAGCCGCCGGGTCCGCCGCTGTTCGGCCTGTGGATCGGCCATGATGCGCTGCGCTGGGCACGCGAAGATCCGAAGCGTCTGCTGGCTTATGAATGGTCGCCGATGTCGAAACGCACGCCGGATTATCTCGGCTATGGCTATCGACCGAAGGAGAGTGACGACAAGGGGCACGCCAAGCGGTGAGGGCAATGGACCCTCGGGTCAAGCCCGAGGGTGACGACGTGAGAGGTGGCACGATTAGCGCCCAGCCCGACGCAGTGCGATCAGCTAATCCGCACCCGCTGCCCTTCAATCACCAACCGCCCTTCCGCCAGCAGACGCAGCGCCTGCGGATAGAGCGCATGTTCCTGTTCCAGCACGGCCGCTGCCACATCCTCCGCCGTCGCCTCCGGCTTCACCGAGACGACGGCCTGCGCGATGATCGGGCCTTCGTCCATCTCCGGGCTGACGAAATGCACGCTGCAGCCGGTGAAGCGCACGCCGCAGGCCACCACGCGCGCATGCACATCGGTGCCCTTGAAGGCCGGCAGCAGCGAGGGATGGATGTTGATCATGCGGCCATACCAGGCCTGCACAAACGCGGTCGTCAGCAGCCGCATGAAGCCGGCGAGGCAGAGCAGCTCGATGCCGTGTGATTTGAGCGCCGCATCCATCTCGGCGTCGAATTCTGCGCGCGCCTTGCCCCGGCTTTCGATCACCAGCGTTGCGATCCCGGCGGCGCGCGCGATCTCCAGGCCTTCGGCTTCGGGTTTGTTGGAGAGCACCAGGGCGATGCGGGCCGGGTAGTCGTCGGCCACGGCAGCCGCGATCAGCGCGCGCAGGTTGCTGCCGCGCCCGGAGATCAGCACGGCGACAGCGCGTTTGCCGGCAGTCATGGAGCTTAGTTCCAGGCCGTGTCGCAGTTGCGCATGCTGACCATCGGCTCGGCCGCTGTGTCCTGCTGCGCCTCGATCACGCCAAGGCGCGACACGGTCTCGCCGGCGGCTTTCAGCTTGGCGATCACGGTGTCGGCTTTTTCCTTCGCCACCACCACGACAAGGCCGATGCCGCAGTTAAACGCGCGCGCCATCTCGGCGTCGTCGATCCTGCCTGCGGCTTTCAGCCACCTGAACACCGGCGGCAGGGTCCAGCCGGTGGCGTCCACGATGGCGTCGGTGCCATCGGGCAGCACGCGCGGGATATTGTCGACCAGGCCGCCGCCGGTGATATGCGCCATCGCCTTGATCAGGCCCTCGCGCACCAGCGGCATGCAACTTTTCACGTAGATGCGCGTTGGGACCATGAGGATTTCCGCCAGCGGCTTCGACGGGTCGAAGGGGGCGGGGCTCTCGAACGAGAGGCCGTTATCGGCAATCACCTTACGGACCAGCGAAAAACCGTTCGAATGGACGCCCGACGACGCGAGGCCAAGCAGCACGTCGCCCGGCTTTACATTCTGTGGCAGCAGGCGGCCGCGTTCGGCGGCACCCACGGCAAAGCCGGCGAGGTCGTAATCCTTGGCGGCATACATGCCGGGCATTTCGGCGGTTTCGCCGCCGGTGAGCGCGCAGCCGGCCTGGCGGCAGCCCTCGGCGATGCCGGCGACGACGCGGCGGGCGACATCCACCTCCAGCTTGCCGGTGGCGTAATAGTCGAGGAAGAACAGCGGCTCGGCGCCCTGCACCAGGATGTCGTTCACCACCATGGCGACCAGGTCGACGCCGACGCCGTCATGGCGGCCGGTCTCGATGGCGATCTTCAGCTTGGTGCCGACGCCGTCGGTGGACGAGACCAGGATCGGATCGATAAAGCCGGCGGCCTTGAGGTCGAACAGCGCGCCGAAGCCGCCGAGCGAGGCATCGGCGCCGGTGCGGCGGGTGGAGGCGGCGAGCGGCTTGATCGCATCGACCAGGGCCTCGCCAGCGTCGATATCGACACCAGCGGCCTTATAAAGCGGCGACGTGTTGATGATGGCCTCCACGGCGGGTAGACTGAAGGATGCTCGGTAATGGTGGCAACATACTTATTCCCCCTGTGTTTGCAATGCTCCTCGGTCGCCCGCTAAGGGCCTGTTTTCATGTGCTTTTCGCGTCATTCCTGGCCTTCGGCGCGGGTTTGGACGCCCATGCCCAGACGACTCCGCAAAGCGGCAGGCCTGTCGACCCGTTCAACGTGGCGGGCATTGCCGTGGATGCCAGCGCCGACAGCGCCGCTGCCGCCCGGCCGGTGGCGCTCGCCGAGGGCCAGCGCCGCGCCTTCACGGTGTTGCTGCGCCGCCTGACCCTGCCCGATGATGCCGGCCGGCTGCCGCGCCCGAGCGAGGCCGTGCTGAACGAGGTGGTCGGCGGTTTCGGCATCGACGAGGAACGCGCCTCGGCGACCCGCTATATCGGCAAGATCAGCGTGCAGTTCCGCGCCGATGCGGTGCGCCGCCTGCTGCAGGACAACAAGCTGCCCTATTCGGAAACCCCGAGCCGGCCGGTGCTGCTGGTGCCGCTGTGGCAGTCGGCGGCCGGTGCGAAGCTGTGGGAGGCCGACAATCCCTGGCGCGAGGCCTGGCTGAAACGGCCCGATGCCGAGGGCGGCCTGGTGCCGCTCAGCATCGCGCCCGCCATGACCAATGGTCCGTCCATCGAGCGCCTGCTCGGCAGCCCGGACGAGCTGCGCGCGCTGACCCGGCGCGGCGGTTTCGCGGATGTGCTGGTGCTGGCCGCCACGCTGCAACAGGCCGATCCGGGCAATATCCGCGTCGAGATCCAGATGCAGCACCAGGGCGAGGCTGCTTTCCTCGACCGCATCGAGACCTTCACCGCCACCGGCGGCACGCAGGAGGAAACCCTGCTGACCGCCGCCATCGAGATCGCGCGCCGCATCGAGACGCGCTGGAAATACGCCACCGTGATCGACCTGGAAAAACAGGGCCAGCTCAGTGTCGCCGCCGGCTTCGCCGGCCTGGCCGAATGGAACACGCTGCGCAATGCGCTGGCCGCCGTGCCGATCGTGCGCAAGGTGGAGGTGCTGCAGGTGTCGCATCGCGACGCGCAGATCCTGCTCGATTTCTACGGCGAGACCGAGCAGCTCAGCACCGCGCTGGCGCAGCGCGACGTGTCGCTGCAGCAGCGCGATGGCTTCTGGGTGATGCGGAGCCGCAAGCCATGACCCGCCGCCAGCAGATGATCGCCTGGCTGGCGATCATTGTCGTCACGCTTGCGCTGCTGGTCCTGCTGCGCGACATGCTGCTGCCCTTCATCGCCGGCATGGCGATTGCCTATTTCCTCGATCCTGCCGCCGACTGGCTGGAGCGCCGCCGGGTGCCGCGCTGGCTCGCCACGCTGCTGATCATCGGGCTGTTCTTCCTCAGTGCCACGCTGGTGATCGTGCTGCTGGTGCCGCTGGTACAGGAGCAGTTCGCCAAATTCCTGGTGCATCTGCCGGAATACATTGCCCTGTTCAATGAACGCGTGCTGCCGTTTGCGCAGGGCTGGGCCGAGCGTTTCGGCATCGACCTCAGCGGCGATCCCAAGGCGGCGCTGAACGGCAATGCCGAACAGGTGATGAAGGTGATCGGCGGCGTGCTGACCGGCCTGCTCGGCGGCGGCCAGGCGATTTTCAACATCCTGTCGCTGGTCGTCATCACCCCGGTGGTCGGCTTCTACCTGCTGCGCGACTGGGACGAGATGATCGGGCGCATCAACGACTACCTGCCGCTCGACCATGCCGAGACCATCCGCGAGCAGGCGCGCGAGATCGACAAGGTGCTGGCCGGTTTCGTGCGCGGCCAGATGCTGGTCTGCCTCAGCCTGGCCACCTTCTATGGCATCGGGCTCACCGCGCTCGGCCTGGAATTCGGCCTGTTCATCGGCGTCACCGCCGGGATGATTTCTTTCATCCCCTATGTCGGCACGGTGCTCGGCTTTGCCGTCTCGGTCGGCGTCGCCATCGCGCAATACTGGGACGAGCCGTTGTGGATCGGCCTGGTTGCCGGCCTGTTCATCCTCGGCCAGGTGATCGAAGGCAACATGCTGCATCCGGTGCTGATCGGCGACCGCGTCGGCCTGCATCCGGTGTGGATCATGTTCGCCCTGCTGGCCGGCGGCAGCCTGTTCGGCTTTGTCGGCATCCTGATCGCGGTGCCGCTGTTTGCCGTGATCGGCGTGCTGGCGCGGTTCGCGCTGGAGCGCTACCGCGAGAGCTACCTCTACCGGCCCGGCGCGCCGCCCAAGAAGCCAGAGTAAGTCTCCATGACTCCGAATCAACTCAGCCTCGGCCTCGCCCTGCCGACGTCATGGGCGCGCGAGGATTTCCTCGAAGTGCCGGGCAATGCCGCGGCGTTGAATGCCATCGACCGCGGCATCCAGACCGCGCTGGTGCTCTATGGCCCGGCCGGCTGCGGCAAGACGCATCTGGCGCAGATCTGGGCCGTGCAGGCGCAGGCCCGCATCATCGTGCCGGCGGACCTGACGCCGGCTGCCGTCGATGCGCTGGCGCAGCAGCCGCTGGCGCTGGACGATGCCGATGCCGGTGTCGATCCGGTGGCGCTGTTCCATCTCGTCAACCTGATGCGCGAGCGCGGGCATGCCCTGCTGCTGACCGGCAGCACGCCGCCGGCGCTCTGGCCCTATACGCTGCCCGACCTGATGTCGCGGCTGAAGGCGATGCCGGCCGAGCGCATCAGTGAACCCGACGATGCGCTGCTGAGCGCCGTGCTGGTGAAACTGTTTGCCGACCGCCAGCTGCAGGTGGGCGAAGAGGTGGTGAAATATATCGCCGCGCGGATCGAGCGCAGCTGCCATGCGGCGCGGCTGATGGTGGCGGCGCTGGATGCGGCCTCGCTGGCAGAGAATCGCGCCGTCACCGTGGCGCTGGCGCGCCGCCTGCTGGAGCAGGCCGACTAATCGTCCAGCTTTTTGCCATCAAGAGTCTGGGCGGCGCGGGCGCTGTCCTGCTTCGCCTTGTCGCGCACCGGCTTGGGCTGGCCGAAGGTGACGCGGTTGGCGGCAGCCTGTGCCTTCTGTGTCTTCCGCGTCAGCGCCTTGCGCGCCTTGTTGAGATTGATCACATCGGTCATCGCTATCCCTCGATGCTGCCGGGCGCGCTGAAGGCATAGCCGCGGCCATAGATCATCTTGATCGGCGCCTCGATCTGCGCGTAGTCCTTGATCTTGCGGCGCAGGCGGTTGACCACCGCATCGAGATGCCGGTTGTCCCAGCTGGTCTGCGGCCGGGCCAGCAGCTGGGTCAGGTCCTCGCGCGAGCAGGGCTGGCCGGCGCGCTCCATCAGGGCGACGACGAAGGCCAGTTCGGTGGCGGTCAGCTTGATCTCGCTGCTGTTGGGCGCCGTAAGGTTCCAGGTCGCGCGGTTCAGCCGCCACTGGTCGGGCGCGCGGCCGACGGCGCGGCTGCGCGGATCCTGCAGGCGACGCAGCAGGCTCTGCACGGTGGCCTCGATCTCGCGCAAGGACGAATGCTTGACCAGGTAGATATCGGCGCCGCTCTCGAAGCCGCGGATGCGATCATCGGCCTCGCCCAGCGCGGTCAGCATGATGATGCCGCAATCGTGCTGGGCGCGAATTTCTCCGGCAAGATCGAAGCCGTTGCCGTCCGGCAGGCCGATATCGAGGATGACGATGGCGACCGGCGCAGCCGCCAGTGCGGCGCGCAGTCCGCGAGCCGTGCCGATGCCTTCGGCGGCATAGCCGCGCATTGCCAGATACTCGACCAGGTCGTTCCGCAGCGACGGTTCATCCTCGACAACAAGAATCCGTTTCACGCGACCTCCATGCGCACATCGGGCACCACACCCGGCAGGGGCAAGGTAATGGTGGCAATGGTGCCGCCATCGGGGCCGGCATGCAGGCTGACAGTGCCATGATGATATTCGAGCAGACGCTGTGTGTTGTACAGGCCGAGACCGGTGCCGGTCGCCGGTGTGGTGTTGGAGGCACGGAAGAAGCGCCGGCCGATCGATGACAGTTCCGCCTCCGGGATACCGATGCCGCGGTCGGTCACGGTCAACACGATGGCGCCAGCTTCGATGCGGGCGGCAATTTCGACCGGGATATTGTCGCCGGAGTATTTCAGCGCATTGTCGATCAGGTTGATCAGCACCGTGGTCAGCATCTCCGGGTCGCCCCAGTAGAAGGGCAGGCCAGGCTGGGTGCTGAACTGCAGCCGCTGCCCCACCTCCATGCCGGCAAAATGTCGCTGCACCCGGTCGAGCAGGGTGGCAATATCGATGCGCTCGGGCTGCAGGATTCCGATATCGCGCCGTTCCACGTCGAGGAAGCGATCGATCAGCTGTACCAGCCGCCGCACGGCATCGCGAATGCTGGTCAGGCGCCGGGCGACGGTTTCCGCAGGCCGTTCGAGCACCACGCCGATCATTTCGGCAGCGCGGTCGACGATGGCGAGCGGGGTGCGGAATTCATGCGTCACCATGCGCAGCAACTGGCGCTGCTCTTCGTGCAGGGCCTTTTCCGTTGTCAGTGCCGCGGTCAGCTGATCCTGCAGGCGTCGCCGTTCGGCGACTTCCCGCTGCAGCGCTTCATTGCGCTGCCGCAGGTCGGAGGCCAGCCGGTTGCCCACCATGATCAATAGGAGAATGAAAAAGGCTGTCACGAAGATGTTGAAGAAGAAGAAATACCAGGACTGGATCGTGTCGTCGAAGGTGAGGCCCGGCGTATTCATGATCCGGATCGTCACCGCGCTGCGCACGGTCAGCGCCACAATCTCGCTGGCAAAAAGGATGATGGCAGGCCAGCGCAGAATGGCAGGCTGGCTGCGGTCTACGACCATGATGCGGATCAGCACCGCCGCCGAAATCGTGTTCAGTGTATTGTGCGTCAGGACCCGGATGGCGACATTTTCCGGATCGACAAGCATCGCGATCGGCCAGAAGATTGCCGTAAATATGACGCAGCCGACCATCAGGATCGGGTAGCCGCGCTGACCCAGGAAGCTGGCAATGCCCTGCACCACCAGTACATTGGCAGCGACGATCAGGATGTTGTGGGCGATGATGATGATGGCGGATGGCGTCGCCAATGTATCGCGCAGGAGCAGCAAGACCATGGTTCCGGCATACAGCGCAAAGCCGCCGGCCATCATGTTGACCTGGTAGATATGCCGCTGCGTCAGCCAGATCAGCAGCCAGCCAATCGCTTGCAGAAGCATGGTAACGGTCAACAGCAATATGCTTGTAGTCAAATCCAGCATGCTGGCGCTGTTCCCCTAGACATCATTTCTGCCATTTGTCCGCCCGGATCATGAGGGCGAACAAACCTTTATACGATGCTAGCGCCAGGAGGGCTGGTGGCGCCACTGTCGGTGTCGGCCGGTATAGGACCGGCCGGCCCGCCGGCGCCATCAGATTTCGTCAGAATCAATCCGTTACATCACGGCCAGCCACCGCTTCCGGCAACAGGACCGGACAGGCTGGTGCCGCCTTTGCGTCAACCCTCCAGCTGCGCCGGCACCACGAAGCTGGCGAGGAAGCCGCTCTTGGTCGCCACCTGGCCCCAGCTTTTGACCGAGAAGGTCAGTTCGGCCAGGCCGCCGGTCGGGTATTTTTCCGTCAGGCGGGACAGCGCGTCGCCGGCACTGGTGCCGGTCAGCTCGCGTGCGAAATCCTCCAGGCCCGGATTGTGGCCGATCAGCATCAGCTCGCGCACCGCCGTGGGGGTGGCGCGCACCAGCGCCAGCAGCGTGGTGCTCTCGGCCATATATAGCGACGGCTCGAAGCGGGCACGGGCCTCGCCCGGCACGCGGGGCGGGCGGTCCAGCGTCAGGCGTTTTTCCAGCCGCTCCCAGGTCTGCCGGGTGCGGGTGGAGGGCGAGCACAGCACCAGGTCGGGCTGCAGGGCGCGCTCGCCCATATGGCGGGCCAGCGCCCGGCAGGCCTTCTTGCCGCGCGGGCTTAAAGGACGGGCGAAATCGTCCAGCTCCGGGTCATCCCAGGCGGACTTGGCATGGCGCAAAAGCCACAGGCGGAGCATAGGCTTATCCTTTATTACGACTTGTGGGCCGGGCTGTCGCCGCTTTGACATAAACGGTGGTTAGACCTATACCCGAAGGCGTCGACCGGCACAGTCCCGGACAGGCGGCTGGTAACGACAGAGGCGTCTGAATTATGCAACAGGTAGCTGACAATCTTCGTATGACCGCCGCTCAGGCTGCGGGCGGCATTGCGCCGGCGACGGCGGCCACGCTGCCGGGGCGGCCGGAAATCGCGCTGAGCCCGCGCGAACGGTTCATCAACCGCGAACTGTCGTGGCTGGCCTTTAATCTGCGGGTCATGGAAGAGGCCAACAACACGCGCTATCCGCTGCTGGAGCGGCTGCGCTTCCTCTCCATTTCGGCCAACAATCTCGATGAATTCTTCATGGTCCGCGTGGCCGGCCTGCATGGGCAGATCCTCGCCGGAATCGAGGAAATCAGCCAGGACGGCCTGAGCCCGGCCCAGCAGCTGGCACAGATCAACGATGCCGCCGCCGACCTGATGAACAAACAGCAGGTCTGCTGGCGCTCGCTGACCCGCGAGATGGCCACGGCCGGCATCCAGGTGCTGGAACCCGACCAGCTCTCGGCCGACGACAAGCGCTGGCTGGAGGATTATTTCCTCGCCCATGTCTTCCCCGTTCTGACACCGCTCGCCATCGATCCGGCGCATCCGTTTCCGTTTATCCCCAATCTCGGTTTCGCGATGGTGATGCAAATGCGACGGATTCGTGACGGTCGCAGCCTGAATGCGCTGCTGCCGCTGCCGAGCCAGGTCGACCGTTTCACCCGTTTGCCCGGCGACGGCATCCGCTTCCTGTCGCTGGAAAACCTGGTCGGGCTGTTCCTGAACAAGCTGTTCCCGGGTTACGAGATGCTCGGCACCGGCCAGTTCCGCATCACGCGCGACAGCGATATCGAAATCGAGGAAGAGGCCGAGGATCTGGTTCGCCTGTTCGAGACCGCGCTGAAACGTCGCCGCCGCGGCAACGTGATCCGGCTCAAGATCAATGCCGGCATGCCGGAAGACCTGCGCAAGTTCGTCTGCGAGGAGCTGGAGGTCAGCCAGCAGGCGGTGATCGTGGTCGATGGCATCCTTGGCCTGGCCGACACCAAGCGGCTGATTGTCGATGATCTGCCGGAGCTGAAATTCCCGCCCTTCAGCCCGCGCTTCCCCGAGCGCATCCGCGATTACGGCGGCGACTGCTTTGCCGCGATCCGCGCCAAGGATCTGGTGGTGCATCACCCGTACGAAAGCTTCGACGTGGTGGTGCAGTTCCTGCGCCAGGCCGCGGCCGATCCGCATGTGGTGGCGATCAAGCAGACGCTGTACCGCACCTCCGACGACAGCCCGATCGTGCGCGCCCTGATCGAGGCGGCCGAGGCCGGCAAGTCGGTGACCGCGCTGGTCGAGCTGAAGGCCCGTTTCGACGAAGCCGCCAATATCAAATGGGCGCGCGACATGGAACGCGTCGGCGTGCAGGTGGTCTATGGTTTCATCGAGCTGAAGACCCATGCCAAGATTTCGCTGGTGGTGCGGCGCGAGAGCGGCCATCTCAACACCTATGTGCATTTCGGCACCGGCAACTATCACCCCTATACGGCGCGGGTTTACACCGACCTGAGCTTCTTCACCGACGATAACGACCTCGGCCATGATGCCACCTACCTGTTCAATTTCCTCACCGGCTATGCCGCGCCGGAAAACCTGAAGAAGGTGGCGATCTCGCCCTATACGCTGCGGCCGCGCCTGCTGGAGCTGATCAACGAGGAAATCCGCCATGCCGAGGCGGGCCGTCCGGCGGCGATCTGGGCCAAGATGAACAGCGTCGTCGATCCGGTGGTGATCGATGCGCTGTATCAGGCGAGCCAGGCCGGCGTGCAGATCGACCTGATCGTGCGCGGCATCTGCTGCCTGCGGCCGGGCGTGAAGGGCCTGAGCGAGAATATCCGCGTGCGCAGCCTGATCGGCCGCTTCCTGGAGCATTCGCGCGTCGTCTGCTTCGGCGCCGGCCATGGCCTGCCGTCGCCGGAAGCCAAGCTGTTCATCTCCTCGGCCGACTGGATGCCGCGCAACTTCGACCGTCGCGTGGAAGTTCTGATCCCGATCGAGAACCAGACCGTGCATGAACAGATTCTCGACCAGATCATGGTCGCGACGCTGAAAGACCAGGCGCAGAGCTGGGCGCTGGGCGCCGATGACCAGTATACCCGCGTGTCGTCGGACCCCGACGCCTTCAGCGCGCACACCTACTTCATGACCAATCCCAGCCTGTCGGGTCGTGGCAAGGCACTCAAGAAGGCCGGAGCCCTGCCGCGCCTGCAATGGAAAACCGGGTAGGAACTGCGTGGCCGTCGCACAATCGCTTGCCAAGTCCGTAAACGCGTCGGCCGCTTCACCGCTGCCTTTGGGTGTTATCGACATCGGGTCCAATTCGGTGCGTCTCGTCGTGTTCGGCGAGCCGCTGCGCATGCCGACCGGCATGTTCAATGAAAAGGTGTTGTGCGGCCTGGGCAGAGGCCTGGGGCAGACCGGCGCGCTGGATGCCGATGGCGCGAAACAGGCGCTGGCGGCGATCCGCCGCTTTGTCGTGCTGGCGCGCCGCATGGATGTGCGCGTGCTGCAGATCGTCGCCACCGCGGCGGTGCGCGATGCCAGCAACGGCACCGAGTTCGTGACCCAGATCGAGCGCGATACCGGCGAGAGCGTGCGCGTGCTGACCGGCCAGGAAGAGGCAACCTATTCGGCCTATGGCGTGCTGTCGGGCATTCCCGATGCCTGCGGCGTGATGGGCGATCTCGGCGGCGGCAGCCTGGAACTGGTGGCGCTGGACGGGCACAAGCTGGGCGACAGCGTGACCCTGCCGCTCGGCCCGCTGCGCATCGCCAACCTGGATTCCTATCCGCTGGTGAAGGCCTATATCGACGAGAAGATCGCCGAGGTCGGCTGGCTGAAGAAGTGGAAGGGCAAGTCGCTCTATGCCGTCGGCGGGTCATGGCGCGCCATCGCGCGCGTGCATATGGCGCAGATGCACAGCCCGCTGCATATCATCCATCAGTATACGCTGGGCCGCACCGAGGCGACCGACTTCACCCGCCTGCTGGCCAAGCAGAGCCGGGAGTCGCTGGCCCGCGTCGATGGCGTGCCGCGCAAGCGCCAGGATTCGCTGCCGCTGGCGGCCCTGGTGATGCGCCGGCTGCTCAAGGTGCTGGAGCCCAAGGATGTGGTGTTCTCGGCCAACGGCCTGCGCGAGGGCCTGGCCTATGCGCTGCTGGACGAACGCCAGCGCAGCGAAGACCCGCTGCTGGCGACCTGCCGCCATATGGCCGAACGCGAGAACCGCTTTGGCGAACATGGCGCCGAGCTGGACCGTTTCATCGCGCCGCTGTTCGAGCGCGACACGCTGGAACGCCAGCGCATCCGCTATGCCGCCGCCATCCTGGCCGATACGGCCTGGCGCGTGCATCCCGATTATCGCGGCGAGCAGTCGCTGGGCGTGATCCTGCATGCGCCGTTCGGCGCCGTGACCCAGAGCGAGCGCGCCCTGCTGGCGCTGACCGTGTTCACCCGCTATGTCGGCACCGCCAGCGATCCCGTCGCGGCGCCGGCCTGGCAGCTGCTGACGGTGGAAGAGATCGACTATGCCCAGCGTGTCGGCCTGGCACTGCGGCTGGCGCAGACGCTGTCGGGCGGCGTGCCGGGCGTGCTGGCCGATTGCCGGCTGCGGCCCAATGGCAATGGCATCGTGCTGGAGCTGCCGGCCCAGCATGGCGCGCTGGATGGCGAAGCGGTGCAGCGCCGCGTCGAGGCGCTCGGCAAGGCCTTCAACCGCGCCGCCGAGCTGCGCGTGCTGAAGGGCAAGTAAGCTAAACTCCAAATCGTCATGCCCGGGCTTGACCCGGGCATCCATCCGGTCTCGCCACGATGCAGGAATTGGCGGTGCTAACCGCGATTGTGCCGTTATCGGCTGCGCAGTGGCAGTGTTCGATGGATGCCCGGCCATCGCGCTTCGCGCGAAAGCATATGTATGGCGGCAAAGCCGCCGGGCCGGGCATGACGGCTTTTTTTGAAGCTACTTCTTCAGTTCGACCAGCTTGATGCGGGTGCCTTCGGCGGCCAGCGCCAGCTCGCCATGCTTGAGCCGCAGCGCATCGTTGCCGAACATCTCGCGACGCCAGCCCTGCAGGGCGGGTACATCGGCATTGTCGTCGGCGGCGATCTTGTCGAGGTCAGACGAATTGGCCAGCAGCTTCTGCGCCACGTCATGGGCGTCGCATTTCAGCTTGAGCAGCACCTTCAGCAGTTCCACCAGCGGGCCGATGCCGCGCGGCAGTTCCGGCTCGCGCTCCAGGGTCGGCCAGGTGTCTTTCGGGCTGGCCAGCTTGGCGGCGATGGCTGCCAGCAGGCCGGTGCCCATCTTGCCCTCGGCAAAGCCCTTGGACAGGCCGCGCATGCGCTCCAGGTCGTCGGCCGAGCGGGGCGGGTGGGCGGCGATTTCCATCACCGTCTCGTCGCGGATGATGCGCTGGCGCGGGATGTCGCGGTTGCGCGCCTCGATCTCGCGCCAGGCGGCCACCGCCTGCAGCACGGCGAGGTATTCGCCCTTGGTGGTGCGCGGCTTCAGCCGTTTCCAGGCATTGTCGGGCGCCACCTCATAGGTGGCCGGATCGGCCAGCAGCGCCATCTCGTCGGCCAGCCATTCGACGCGGCCGGATTTCTGCAGCTTGGCATTCAGCTTTTCGTAGATCTTGCGCAGATGGGTGACGTCGCCCAGCGCATAGACCACCTGCTTCTCGGTCAGCGGCCGGCGCGCCCAGTCGGTGAAGCGCGAGGACTTGTCGACCTGGGCGCCGGCCAGCTTGGCCACCAACTGTTCGTAGCTCACCTGGTCGCCGAAACCGCAGACCATGGCCGCCACCTGGCTGTCGAACAGGGGGCTGGGCACTTCGCCCATCAGCTTGGTGAAGATTTCCAGATCCTGCCGCGCGGCATGGAACACCTTCAGCACCGCCTTGTTGCGCAGCAGCGCAAACAGCGGCTCCATGTCCAGGCCCTCGGCCAGCGGGTCGATCACCCGCGCCTCGTCGGGTCCGGCCAGCTGGATCAGGCAGACCTTGGGCCAGTAGGTGGTCTCGCGCATGAACTCGGTGTCCACGGTCACGTATTCGGTCGTGGCCAGGGAGGCACAGAACTGGGCAAGCTCTTCGGTGGCGGTAATCGGGGAGGGATCGGCACGCATGGTTCCGCTTTAGCATGCCATTCCTGCCGGCCCAACCCTGCCGGGCGGGCCGGGTGCGATTTAGCCGCGCAAGCCGGGCGAAATTCCGCCCCCATCGGTCTTGACTTTCCGGCCCCGAACGGGCCTGTTCCCCCTTTGATTTCCTCAGCTTTTTCGACGGATTTGGCGATGTCCCGTTACCGCACCCATACCTGTGGCCAGCTGCGTCCCGACCAGGTCGGCACCGAGGTGAAACTCGCCGGCTGGGTCCATCGCAAGCGCGACCACGGCAACCTGCTGTTCATCGACCTGCGCGACCATTACGGCATCACCCAGTGCGTGGCGCAGAGCGGCTCGGCCGCTTTCACCCAGATGGAGGCGCTGCGCTCGGAATACGTGGTCAGCGTCACCGGCAAGGTGGTGGCGCGCACCGGCGATACCGTGAACCCGAACCTGCCGACCGGCAGCGTGGAAGTGGTGGTGTCGTCCATCGAGGTGCTGGGCGAGGCGGCCGACCTGCCGATGCCGGTGTTCGGCGAGCAGGAATACCCCGAAGACATCCGGCTCAAGTATCGCTTCCTCGACCTGCGCCGCGAGCGCCTGCACAACAACATCATCCTGCGCAGCAAGGTGATCTCCTCGATCCGCCGCCGCATGACCGATCAGGGCTTCATGGAGTTCCAGACCCCGATCCTGACCGCGTCGTCGCCCGAAGGCGCGCGCGACTTCCTGGTGCCGAGCCGCATCCATCCCGGCCGCTTCTACGCGCTGCCGCAGGCGCCGCAGCAGTTCAAGCAGCTGATCATGGTGTCGGGCTTCGACCGCTATTTCCAGATCGCGCCCTGCTTCCGCGACGAGGACGCGCGCAAGGACCGTTCGCCCGGCGAATTCTACCAGCTCGATGTCGAGATGAGCTTCGTCGAGCAGGATGACGTGTTCAACGCTGTCGGCCCGGTGATCCATGGCGTGTTCCAGGAATTCGCCAATGGTCGCGACTGCGGCCCGGCCGAATTCCCGCGTATTCCCTATCGCGAGTCGATGCTGAAGTATGGGTCTGACAAGCCGGACCTGCGCAACCCGATCCTGCTCGCCGACGTGACCGACGTGTTCCGCGGCTCGGGCTTCGGCGTGTTCGCGCGCAACATCGAAAACGGCGCTGTCGTGCGCGGCATCCCGGCGCCGGGTGCGGCCGGCCGTCCGCGCAGCTTCTTCGACAAGATGAACGACTGGGCGCGCCAGGAAGGTGCTGCCGGCCTGGGTTACATCATCCTCGACAATGGCGAGGCGAAGGGCCCGATCGCCAAGTTCCTCGATGCCGACCGCATCGCGCTGCTGAAGAAGCTCGGCAATGTGAAGGATGGCGATGCCATCTTCTTCGCCTGCGACAAGGAGCTGCCGGCCGCCAAGCTGGCTGGCCAGGCCCGCATCCGCATCGGCGACGAGCTGGATATCTGCGAGAAGAATGTCTTCAAATTCTGCTGGATCGTCGACTTCCCGATGTTCGAGTATAATGAAGACGACAAGAAGGTCGATTTCAGCCACAACCCCTTCTCGATGCCGCAGGGCGGGCTGGAGGCGCTGAACACGCAGGACCCGCTGACCATCAACGCCTATCAGTATGACATCGTCTGCAACGGCGTGGAGCTGTCGTCGGGCGCGATCCGCAATCACAAGCCCGAGATCATGTACAAGGCGTTTGAAATCGCCGGTTATGGTCCGGACGTCGTGGAAGGCAAGTTCGGCGGCATGCTGAATGCGTTCAAGTATGGCGCCCCGCCGCATGGTGGCATCGCGCCGGGCATCGACCGCATCGTCATGCTGCTGGCCGATGAGCCGAATATCCGCGAGATCGTGCTGTTCCCGATGAACCAGCAGGCCCAGGATCTGATGATGCAGGCGCCGAGCGAAGTGACGATGAAGCAGCTGCGTGAGCTGCATATCCGCGTCGTCGCGCCCGACACTGAGAAAAAATCCAGCTGACGCAACAGGCGAGGCGGTCATGCTCGATCCGGTCGACTATGTCCGCTTTGCCCTGACGCTGTTTTCGATTCTCGATCCGTTTGCCGCGATCCCGCTGTTCCTGCTGCTGACCGACAGCCGCTCGATGAAGGAACGCAGCGCCACCGCGCGCACGGCGGCGCTCGGCGTTTTCGTCATCCTGGTGGTGGCGGGCTTTTCCGGCGACCATATCTTGCGCCTGCTCGGCGCCAGCCTGCCGGCCTTCCAGGTCGGCGGCGGCATCGTGCTGTTCCTCATGGCGCTCAGCATGATCAATGCCACCCTGGGCCCGCAGCGGCAGACCCAGGAGGAAACCGACGAGGCCACGGATCGTTCTGCTGTCGGCGTGGTGCCGATTGCGATGCCATTGCTGGTAGGTCCGGGTTCGATTTCCGCCACAATTATCCATATGGAGCGCGGCGCCGGCTGGCAGCATCAGGCTGTGAGCGTGGCGGTTCTGGGCCTGATCTGCCTCAGCGTGTGGCTGGTGCTGCAGCTGGCGCAGCCGATCGGCGACCGGCTCGGCCGCACCGGGTTGAATATCCTCAACCGCATTTTCGGCTTGCTGCTCGCCGCGGTTGCGGTTCAAATCTTTGCCAATGGCCTGCGCGGACTGTTCCCCGCGCTGGGCTGACAACAACAGAGATTGCCTCGCCATGCTGGACACCGAAGCCAAGTCGTTCCTCGATGCCGTGAAGGCCGCCGGCCGGCCCGATGTCTCGACGCTGACACCGCCGGACGCGCGCCAGCTCTACAAGGAAACCCGCGGCGCGGTGACGCCCGAGCCGCCGGAGGTGTCCGAACTCGACAATATCGCCGCACCCGGCCCGCATGGTCCGATCCCGCTGCGCTACTATCGCCCGGCCGGCGTCGACAAGCGCGAGCCGATCCCGGTGCTGGTGTTCTATCACGGCGGCGGCTGGGTGATCGGCGATCTCGACACCCATGACGTGGTCTGCCGCAGCCTCGCCAACGAGGCGCGCTGCGCCGTCGTCTCGGTGGATTACCGCATGGGCCCGGAACACAAATTCCCCGCCGCGGTGGACGATGCCTATGCCGCCGCGCACTGGGTGGCAGGCGAGGCGAAGTCGCTGCGCATCGACGCCGACAGGCTGGCGGTCGGCGGCGATTCCGCCGGCGGCAATCTCGCTGCCGCGGTGGCGCTGATGGCGCGCGGCAAACGCAAGGATGGCGATGCAACGGCGCCGAAGATCGGCTACCAGCTGCTGATCTATCCCGCCACCGACATGCATATGGATACGCAGTCGCACAAAAGCTTTGCCAAAGACCATCTGCTGACGCGCGACAGCATGGACTGGTTCCAGCTGCAGTATCTGAATGGCGCAGCCGACCGCGACGACTGGCGCGCCTCGCCGCTGCGCGCCAAAAGCCTGGCCGGCCTGCCGCCGGCCTATGTGCTGGTCGCCGGCCATGATCCGCTGCGCGACGAGGGCGAGGCCTATGCGGTGGCGCTGAAACAGGCCGGCGTGCCGGTGGTGTTCCGCGAGTTTCCCGGCCAGATCCACGGCTTCGTCGTGCTCGGCAAGGTGATGCCGCAGGCGACCCAGGCGATTGCCGAAATGGGCACCGCGCTCAAGCTCGCCTTCGGGCAGGGGTGACGCTATCAAAAACCGTCACCCTCGGCCTTGTGCCGAGGGTCCATCTGCCAATTCTGTCGCATCATGACTAAGCCGATAGGGAAATGGATGCCCGGAACAAGTCCGGGCATGACGGTTTGGGAAAAGTGCAGGCTACTCCCGTCCCAGCACCAGCACCCATTGCGCGCGGCGCAGGTCTGACGCATCCGCCCGCGTATCGGCGCCCATCTCGCTGACATGCGCATCGAGCAGGTTGGCGCGATGGCCCGCGCTGGTCAGCCATAGCCGCACCACTTCCGCCGCATCGCAGGCACAGAGCGCCAGATTCTCCGCCACGCGGCGGTAGGCATAGCCGGCCTGTTCGGCGCGCTGCGGCAGGGTGCTGCCGGTGCAGCCCTCATGCGCCAGCCGGCCGCAGCCCTGCAGGTCGGCGGCGTGGCTGGCGGCAGCGGCGGCGAGCCGCGGATTCCACTGCAGCGGCGGCAGGCTGCGCGCGGCACGCGCGGCATTCACCTGGACCAGGATATCGGCCTGCCACAGCGCCTCCATGGCGCCGACTGGAGAAATGTGGCCGAAAAGCGGCAACAGCACGGCGATCACGGCAAGATGAAACCGTTTGCAGCCTTGAAGCCGCGCGGCGCAATCCCGATCTCTCGCCCTCCATATCATGAACGGAGGCTAGACGAGCAATGATCGATGCGAAATCCCTGCTGGACCAGTTTCTCGGCGGGCCGGCACAGACTCGCGGCATGCAGGGCCAAACAAATTTCGGCGACTTAGCCAAACGCGGGCTGGACAGCCTGGGCGGCGGCAAGGGGCTGGCGGTCGGCGGCCTGCTCGGCCTGATCGCCGGCAACAAGTCGGCGCGCAAGATGGCGGGCAATGTCGCCATGTATGGCGGCGCCGCGGCGCTGGGCCTGCTGGCCTGGCGCGCCTATCGCAATTACCAGGATGGCCAGACGCCCGCCACCGCACCGGCGGCGCAGCCGCGCGATATGGCGCAGGTCGATCCGCGCTACCTGCCGGCATCGGCGCCGGCGCGCAACGGCCAGCCTTTCGAGCTGGCGTTGATCCAGGCCATGGTGGCGGCGGCGAAAGCCGATGGCCATCTGGATGCGCAGGAGCAGCAGCGCCTGTTCGGCGAGATCGAGCGCATGGGGCTGACGGCCGAGACCAAGGCGGCGGTGTTCGACCTGCTGTCGCAATCGATTTCAGTGGATGCGGTGGCGGCATCGGCCGGCAGCCCGGAGCAGGGCGCCGAACTGTATCTGGCCTCGCGCATCGCCATCGATCCGGATCATCCGGCAGAGAAGGCCCATCTCGCCGCGCTGGTGCAGAAGCTGAAGCTGCCGGCCGACCTGGTCGCGCATCTCGACCGCCAGGTTGAGGCCGCGCTCAGCCAGGCCCGGGCAGCGTGACGCAGGCTGCATACCCCGCGATGCGTGCGGTTGCGGGATTATCGATTTGTAATGCGGGGGTTGCCAAGTCGTAACCTGCCGGACCGGCCGGTTGGGGCTATGGTCGTCTTGTCACACGGCACCTTTCGTGTCGCGTTTCCTCCCAAGTAACAAACTAGCCCTGGCCTCGCGGCCGGGGCTTTTTTTTATGTGCTCACCGGCATCAGCCGCGCAGATAGTTGGCAAGGCCGTAGCCGGAGCTGCTGCCGCCGCCCATCAGGCTGAGCATGTAGGATGTGCTGTTGGCGCGGGTCAGCTGCTGCAGCATGTATTTGCTGTAGGCACCCTGGGTGTTGTAGGGGTCGTCGGTTTTCGTCGTGGTCTTGGTCGTGCTGGTCGAGGTTTTCTTGGTATCGGTTGTCTTGCTGCTGTCGGCCGGGATGGCCGCGGCCGGCAGATGCTGCTTCAGTTCGGCAAAGGCGGCGCGCTGCTCGTTGGTGGTGAAGCTTTTGCTCTCGTCATAGACGATGGCATTGAGCTCCTCGCGGCTCAGGCCGGCGAAGGGATTGGCCTTGTCCCAGCCATTCACATAGCGGGTGGCGAGGCGGGCGCGGGCCACGGCTTCGGCGCTGGCGCCACTGACGGCCTCGTTATTCGCCTTCAGCTTTTCATCCAGTGTCAGCGTCTTGGCCGATTTGGCCAGGATGCCCTTTTCCAGGCTATCGCGCTGCGCGAGCGCGGCACGGCGTTCGTTCACCGTGTAATCGCCGGTGTCGTTGGCGATGATGGCGGTCAGCTGGTCGCGGGTCTTGTCGGCCAGCGGGTTCTTCACCTTGCCGCCGCCATTGAGGAAGTCGGTGGCCTTCTTGGCCGCCGCCTTGCGCTCCGCCGTGCCGGAGTCCGGCACCTCGGCATCGTTCACCTTCTTGTCGAATTCGGTTTTCGGCGTCAGCTCGTCCATGATGCGGGCATGGTCCTGGCGGGCGAATTCGCTGTAGGCGGCGCGGCGTTCGTTGACCGTGTATTTGCTGTCCTTGTCGACGATCACGGCGGCGAGTTCGGCCGGCGTCTTGTTCTTGAACGGATTGGCCGCCTTGCCATCGAGGAAATCACTGGCCTGCTGGGCGGCGGTCTTGCGCTTGGCATCGACGGCCTCGTCGCCGGTCAGCGGCGGCACGGCCTTGTCGGCCGCTTCGGCCTGCTTGGCGCTTTCGAGGAAAATGTTGGACAGGATCAGCTTCATCTTCGCGGTGATCTGCGCCTCGTCGTCGGGCGTGGCCGCGGCGGCGGCCTGCTGGGCCAGCGCCTGCAGGGCGGCCGGCGACAGCGTCACCTCGACGCCGACATCCTGCCGCAGGTCGGTCGCCACCATCACCGGCGTGGTGGTGGACGTTCCGCTGCTGCCGCCGCTGGTGTCGGTCGTCGCCGGCTTCACGGTGCCCGGATAGATCGTGCTGCTATAGGCGGTGGCGATGGTGGTCATGGGGTGTCCTTTTCCAGGACACACTTGCAAGCGACAGGCCATCCCCGCTGGCCCGTAACCTGTTGAAATGTCGTTGCGAATTGTTGCCGCTTACAGGCAAAACCTGCCAGGCCGGCAGGATTTGCCGGGGCAGGGGCGCGCCCGTCAGGCGGCGGCGTTCAGGCGCTGGCGCAGCAGATCCAGCTTTTCGGCCGGCACGGCGACGATGTTGAGCTGCCGCGGCAGCTCGAAGCGTTGCGCCGGCAGCAGCGGCACCAGGGCGAGCCGGTCGGTGCGGGCGTCGTTGCCGCCGCGGATGCAGTCGGCATCCTGCTGCACCCAGCCGGGATAGAAAAAGCGGTAGTCGCGCTGGCCGAGCAGGTGCAGCGGCCCCAGCGTGATCTGCGGATCGCGCGGATGCAGCCAGCTCTCGAACACGATGACGGGGCGCGCGGCGTCGATGGTGGCCGTGGCGCCCTGCAGCACCTCCAGCTCATGATCCTCGACATCGATTTTCATCACCTGCGGCGCCGGAAGGCCAAGGCTGTCGAGCCGCGCCATCTTCACCTTCGCGCCCGTGCTGGCCCCCAGGCTGGCAAGGCCGCTATGCATGCCGTCGCTGATGCCCATGGTGGCTTCGCCATCGCGGTCGGCCAGGGCGATGCCGTGACAGGCAATCCGCGGCTGCAGGCCGGCCTGCATCACCACCGATTCAAGATCGGCGAAGGTGGCGGGGAAGGGCTCGAAGGCATGCACCTGACCCGTGAAGCCGGCGCGGCCGCCGATCAGCAGCGCGAACCAGCCCCAGTTCGAGCCGATATCGAAGAACACGCCATCGGCGGGCACCAGCGCATCGAGCAGCGACGAGGTTTCGGCCTCGTAGACCGGCAGGTTCTGCGGCAGGTACAGCGCGCTGAACTGGGTGTTGCGGCCGTTGAAGCGGATGCGGCGCTCGCCCGCCGCGCCGCTGAAGCTGAAATGGCCGTGGCCGGTGATGCCGAGATCGAGCAGCCAGCGGAACAGCCGGCGCGCCGGCTTGCCGACCAGGCGGCGGCTCAGGCGCTTGCGCGGACGGAAGCCGGCCAGATGCAGGCGGCTCAGCAGCGGCAGGTCCAGCAGGCGGAACGGGCTGCGCGGCGCAACCGTGCAGCGGATCACATCGGTATCGGCGATTGTCGGCATGGTCAGGCGCTTGCTGCCGCGACGCGGCGATAGACGGTGTTGGCAGACGAGCTTTCGGCGGCAACGGCATGCAGGCCGGCAGCGGCCAGCAGGGCGTCGATGCGGCTGCGGTCTGCGGGCGAGCAATGCATGGTCTCGATCAGCACCGAGCGCAAGGCCGGGCTGGCCCAGAGATCGGTGCCGCCCTCGACGATCTGGCGCTCGATGCCGTCGACATCGATTTTCACATGCTGCGGCGCCGGCAGGCCGGCACTGCGCGGCAGGTCGTCCAGGGTCAGCAGCAGGGTGCCGAGGCTGCGGCGGCTGTCATTGTCAGCCGCCAGCGTGCTGCCCACCGCGCCGGCCTCGACGCTGTCCATGCCGAGCCGGGCCAGGCCGCGCTGTGGTCCCAGCGCCAGGCAGAGCGGCGTGATGCGTTCGCCCAGGTCGTTGAGCAGCAGGTTGCGGCACAGCGCGGCGAAGGAAAACGGATTGGGCTCGACGGCGATGCAGCGGACCTGCTGCTGCCGTGCCGCAACCATGCTGAACAGGCCGATATTGGCACCGATATCGTAGAGCACGTCACCGGGCGCCATGCTGCCGATCCAGGCCAGGGTCTCCGGCTCACTGGCCAGACCCTGGTGCAGCCAGTAGAGGCAGCGGCGGTCGACGATGGCGAGACGGATGCCGGAACCGCCGGACACGGTGCCGACCGGTGTGAGGGCGGCGGGCAGGAAAGCGCGGATCTTCAGGGCGCGCCGCTGCCCCAGCAGGCCAAGCAGGCCGGTGACACTGGCGGCAATGCCATCTGCCACCGTGCGCGTGAAAGAGAAATGCCCCGCCATGATCCCCGTCCCCCGGCGCCTAGATAGCGCCTGGGGGGCGTCCTGTCACCTGGCGAGACCTCAACTGCAGCCGGTGGTGCCGCCGCAGCTGTCGCATTTCAGGCAGGTGCCGTTGCGCACCAGGGTGAAGTTGCCGCATTCGGGGCAGCTGTCACCCTCGTAGCCCTTCATGCGGGCGAGGGCACGCTGTTCGATCTTGCTGTTGCCGCCGCCCATCACGGCGCCCATGGCCGCGGCGGGCACATCCATCTCGACATGGGTATGCGTGTCGGTGGTGACATGCATCACGGGACCGTCCGTGCCGGTGGCCTGCAGTCCGGCAACGGCGCCGCGGTTCTGGCCGCCCTGCAGCACATAGAGGTTGGAGCGGATATAGCCGGTGGAGGCGACCTTGATGGCTTCCTGCTCGACCTGCAGCTTGACGGCCGCCGGGGCCTGCTTGGCGCCCAGCGTGTCATGGCGCAGGTCGTCGGGCTGCACATGGGCCAGATCGGTGCGGCCGAGATAGCTCACCGCCAGTTCGCGGAACACATAGTCGAGGATCGAGGTCGACATCTTGATGACGTCGTTGCCTTCCACCACCCCCGAGGGCTCGAAGCGGGTGAAGGTGAAGGCATCGACGAATTCCTCCAGCGGCACGCCGTATTGCAGACCGATGGAGATGGCGATGGCGAAATTGTTCATCAGGCTGCGGAAGGCGGCGCCTTCCTTGTGCATGTCGATGAAGATCTCGCCCAGCTTGCCTTCGTCATACTCGCCGGTGCGCAGGTAGACCTTGTGCCCGCCGACCACGGCCTTCTGGGTATAGCCCTTGCGACGCAGCGGCAGCTTCAGGCGGCCGGCGATATGCTTCTCGACGATGCGCTCGGCGATGATCTGCGCACGCGCCGCCGCCGGAGCCTCGGCCACCTGCTCGGCGATGGTTTCGCCGGTGTCGTTGGCGACGTCGTCTTCCAGCGTCTGGGTCTGCAGCGGCTGCGAGAGCTTGGAGCCGTCGCGATACAGCGCGATGGCCTTGCAGCCCAGCTTCCACGACAGCATGTAAGCGGTCTTGCAATCCTCGACCGTTGCCAGGTTGGGCATGTTGATGGTCTTGGAGATCGCGCCGGTGATGAAAGGCTGTGCCGCCGCCATGATGCGGATATGGCTTTCGGCCGAGAGGAAGCGCACGCCATCCTTGCCGCAGGGGTTGGCGCAGTCGAACACCGACAGGTGCATGTCTTTCAGATGCGGGGCGCCTTCCACCGTCATGGCGCCGCAGCAATACAGGTTGGCGGCGGCGATTTCATCGCTGCTGAAGCCGAGCGCGGTGAGCAGGTCGAAGGCCGGATCGTCCAGCTGCGCATCGGTGAAGCCGAGCGCCTTGCAGGTGTCGGTGCCCAGCGTCCAGCGGTTCAGCACGAACTTGATGTCAAACGCGCCGCGCAGGCCGGTTTCGGCCTTGGCGATGGTGGCCTCGGAAAGTCCCTTGGCCATCAGCGTTTCATGGTTGACGCCCGGTGCATCCTGCAGCGTGCCATGGCCGACGGCGTAGTCGATGATCGCCTTGATCTGGCCGTCGTTGTAGCCCAGCGTCTTCAGCGCCAGCGGCACGGTGCGGTTGATGATCTTGAAATAGCCGCCGCCGGCCAGCTTCTTGAACTTCACCAGCGCGAAGTCGGGCTCGATGCCGGTGGTGTCGCAATCCATCACCAGGCCGATGGTGCCGGTCGGCGCGATCACGCTGACCTGCGCATTGCGGAAGCCATGTTCGGTGCCCAGCTCCAGCGCGCGGTCCCAGGCGGCTTCAGCGGCATTCAGCAGCGCCTGGTCGGGGCAGCTGGCATGATCCAGCGGCACCGGCGCCGTGGTGACGCCTTCATAGCCGAAATGATCGCCCTGCGCGGCGCGGCGATGGTTGCGGATCACGCGCAGCATGTTTTCGGCATTGGGCGCATAGCCGGGGAAGGGGCCCAGCTCGCCGGCCATCTCGGCCGAGGCGGCATAGCTGACGCCGGTCATCAGCGCAGTGATGGCGCCGCAGATCGCGCGGCCTGCATCGGAGTCATAGGAATGGCCGCAGGACATCAGCAGGGCGCCGAGATTGGCGTAGCCCAGGCCAAGGGTGCGGAACTTGTAGCTGCGCTCGGCGATTTCCTTGCTCGGGAACTGCGCCATCAGCACGCTGATTTCCAGCACCACGGTCCACAGCCGCGTCGCATGCTCGAAGGATGCCGTGTTGAACCTGCCGTCAGGCTGACGGAAGGTCATCAGGTTCATCGAGGCGAGGTTGCAGGCCGTGTCGTCGAGGAACATGTATTCCGAGCACGGGTTGGACGCATTGATGCGGCCATCGGCCGGGCAGGTATGCCACTCGTTGATGCTGGTATCGAACTGGATGCCCGGATCGGCCGAGGCCCAGGCGGCATAGCCGACCTGTTCCCACAGATCGCGCGCCTTCAGCGTCTTCGACACCTTGCCGTTGCCGCGATAGGTCAGGCTCCAGTCGCCGTCGGTCTCGACCGCCTTGAGGAAACCATCGGTGACGCGCACCGAGTTGTTGGAATTCTGGCCGGCGACCGTGAGATAGGCCTCCGAATCCCAGTCGGTGTCATAGGCAGGGAATTCGATCTCGGTGTAGCCCTGCTTGGCGAACTGCACCACGCGCTGGATGTAGTTCTCCGGGATCATCGCCCTGCGGGCGGCGAGGATTTCCTTGCGCAGCTGCGCGTTTTTCTTGGCATCGAAACGCGCATCACCGCTGCCGAGCTGGCAGGCGGCCATGATGGCGCCCAGATGTTTCTGCGACAGCTTGGAGCCGGCGACCAGCGCGGCGACCTTCTGCTCTTCCTTCACCTTCCAGTCGATGAACTGCTCGATATCGGGATGGTCGATATCGCAGATCACCATCTTGGCGGCGCGGCGCGTGGTGCCGCCCGACTTGATGGCGCCGGCGGCGCGGTCGCCGATCTTGAGGAAGCTCATCAGGCCCGACGACTTGCCGCCGCCCGAGAGCTTCTCGTTCTCGCCGCGCAGGCGCGAGAAGTTGCTGCCGGTGCCCGAACCGTACTTGAACAGGCGCGCCTCGCGCACCCACAGGTCCATGATGCCGCCCTCGTTGACGAGGTCGTCCTGCACCGACTGGATGAAGCAGGCATGCGGCTGCGGATGCTCGTAGGCCGAGGCCGAGGCGGTCAGCTGGCCGGTCTTGTAATCGACATAGTGATGGCCCTGGGCCGGGCCGTCGATGCCATAGGCCCAGTGCAGGCCGGTGTTGAACCACTGCGGCGAATTCGGTGCGGCGATCTGGGCCGCCAGCATGAAGCGCAGTTCGTCGAAGAAGGCGCGGGCATCTTCGTCGGAATCGAAATAGCCGCCCTTCCAGCCCCAGTAGGTCCAGGTGCCGGCGAGGCGGTCGAACACTTCGCGGCCGCTGCTCTCCTGGGTGAAGCGATCCTTCTCGGGCAGTGCGCTCAGCGCATCCATGTCGGCTTCACGGCGCCACAGGAAGTCGGGCACATCGGATTCTTCGACGGCCTTCAGCGCGACCGGCACGCCGGCGCGACGGAAATACTTCTGCGCCAGCACATCGGCCGCCACCTGGCTCCAGTCGGCCGGCACTTCCAGCTGGTCGAGGCGGAACACCACGCTGCCATCGGGATTGCGGATTTCGCTGGTGGTGGTTTTCCATTCCAGGCCGGCATAGGCATCCTGCCCCGCCACTGTGAAATGCCGCTGAATACGCATACCGTGATTCCCCGCCGAACGAGTTGCCGAATAAGATCAATATGTTGTGGTCTGGCCGGCGACTGATTTCGGGGAAAAACCCAACATCTAGTGCCAAGTCGTCGTAACGAAGCTAAATCTATGGATGTGCAGGGGTGAGTCAAACATGAAATCTGTGACCGAATCGGCTATGTTTGATTGACAGGTTTTTGCCACATTCCCCGTATCACTATGACTCGCCGACTTATTTGGGATTCGCTCATGCACCGCCTTTTCATCGCCGCCGTCATGCTGTTTGCCGCTCTGGCCGCAAACCCGAGTCTCGCCCAGGACAAGGCAACCCGGGCCGCGGCCGAGAAGCTTATGACCACCATCGGACTGGAGAAACGTGTCGAGGCGATCACGCAGCTCTATCTGAATTTCCTGCCCAACGGCACGGCAGCCGAGCAGCAGCGTGCCGCCGACCTGCGCCAGCGTGCCCCCACTGCCGGGCCACGCTTCCGCGGCGCCGTGGTCAATGCGGCCGCGACCAGCTACACGCCGGCCGAGCTTGGCGCCCTGGATGCCTATTTCGCCAGCGGCGAGGGCCAGCGTCTGCTGACCACTGTGCTGACCCGCGCCGTGCTGGGCGCCAGCCAGAAGGGCGGCGTGAAGGCCAGCGACATTCTACGGCCCGAGGAACTGCCGCTGGACAATCCCGCGCTGCAGGCTGCCGCAGCCAAATATCCCAGCTTCGAGACCCGGGCGCGGGCCGAGCTGCAGCGTGAATTCGCCCAGGAAATCGCCCTGATTACCGCGCGTTAGGCGGGTATGGCGTTACCTGCACCTCTTGCTCCGTCGCGCCTGTAATGCCATAGTCCGGCAGGATTTTTCGGCCGGATTCCCGGCCTGAGGGTGGCAGTCCCATGAGTCTGATCGGCACCAAGCTTTTCACCTGGTGGAAGGGCGAACTCGTCGGCACCGACGGGTTCGGCAATCGCTATTTCC